>JADGOP010000113.1 GCA_017882935.1 Actinomycetota bacterium | reverse complement strand
GCCCTTCCCGAACCCGTAGTGCCCATGGTTGCTCGGGACCTCGTACACGGCGAACGTCAGCGCCACGAGGCCCGAGAAGCGCTCGAGGTCGTCGACGGTGGAGATCCGCGCGTTCATGGTTGCGTCGGCCCGGATCGGGCCCACGAACGCCACCCGGTCGGCGACCTCGTTGTCGCCCGAGGCACCCGACGCCGCCACCACCGAGGTGGGGCCCTGGGCTGCCATGGCCTTCAGCAGCGGCAGCAGGAACTGGTCGTTGGGGACGTTGGGCGTCGGCCCGGAGACGACCACGTAGTGGTAGCCCTGGGTGGTGAGCACCAGGTCGTCGGGCGACCCGCCCTCGGGCGGCTTGAAGCCGAGGTAGCCACCGGCGCGCAGCGCGGTGATGAGCGGCGGCTGGCTCACTCCGGAGGTGGGTGGCACGGTGGTGGTGGTGCTCGACGGCGTGGACGTGGTCGACCCCGCGACGCGAGCGGTGGTGGTGCTGCGGCGCGTGGTCGTGGTGGTGGACGTGCTGCGGCGATTGGTGCGCGCCGGCTCGGCGGCGTCGTTCAGGACGGTGGCGAGTCGGTCGATGAGCAGCGTCCGGACGTCCTGCTTGGGGTTGGCATCGAGCAGCTGACCCAGCTTGGTGGCGTTGCTGCCGGTCAGGGCGAGCCGGTCGTCGACCAGCAGCGTGCCGTCGAAGCGGGCACCGGCGTCGACCAGCGTGCTGCGGGCCTGGTCGAGGCTCGCCTGGTCGATGCCCTTGGACGCGATCATCAGCACCGGCATGTCGAGGAGCGAGTCGGCCACCGTGCGGCTGACCATCTGGTCGGTGAGCTCGGCGTTCTGCTTCTCGAACGCCGAGAGGCGGCTCCGCAGGACGCGGTTCTGCGCCTCGGTGCTGTCGATGCGGGTCTCGACGCGCTTCACGTTGCTGCGGAGGCCGTCGACCGTGGCCTTGCTGATGACCGTGGATCCCATCGCGACGCCGATGACGAGCGCGAGGAACACGGCGGTGAGGCTCACCACGTGGTAGCGGAAGTTGATCATGACCGGCTTTCTCGACTCGTCAGCGCCAGGCGAGCCAGGAGCTTCGCAGGAACAGGCGGATGGGTTCGCTGATGAGCGTGATGGTCACGAGCACCAGCAGTGCGGCGACCACCATCAGCAGCAGGTCGCGCTTGCGGACCTGGCTGCGGTAGAGCCGGCTCACGCCCTTGGCGTCGACCAGGATCGGGCCCACCTTCATGCGCACCAGGAAGGTCGACGCCATCCCGGGGCGACCCTTGTCGAGGAACTCCACCATGGAGTTGTGGGTGCCGACCGCCACGATCAGCTCGGCGCCCTTCTCGAAGGCCAGCAGCATGGCGATGTCCTCGCTCGTGCCGGCCGCGAGGAAGCGGGTGTAGGGCAGGCCCAGGGCCTCGAGGCGGGCTGCGCCGGGCGCGTTGCCGTCGGCGTAGGCGTGCACCACCAGCGACGCGCCGCAGCGGAGCGCCGCGTCGCTCACCGAGTCGAAGTCGCCGATGATGACGTCGGGCTTGCTCCCCGCCTCGAGCAGCGCGTCGGCCCCGCCGTCGACGCCGATGAGCACGGGCTTCATGTCGCTGAGGTACCCGCTCGACCGGAGCATCGCCAGGTCTTCGCGGTAGTCGGTGCCGCGCACGACCAGCAGCACCTGGCGGCCCTCGAAGTCGACGGCGACGTCGGGCAGGTCGGGCGAGTCGAGCAGCAGGTGCTGCTCGAGCCGGAGGTACTCGAGGGTGTTCTGGGCGAACCGCTCGAGCTCGCCGCCCATGGTGCGGCGCGAGGCCTCGAGCCGCTCCGACACCGCGCTGAGGTCGAGGCGCTGGCCGTGCGCGACCGTGGTGCCGGCCAGCACCACGTCGTCGCCCGACACCGACGCCCACTGGCCTTCCTGCACGCGGTCGAAGACCGCCGCGTCGGCCTGGTCGATGAGCGGGATGCCCGCAGCGGTGACCACCAGCGGCCCCACGTTCGGGTAGCGGCCGGTCATCGACGAGGCCACGTTGACCACCGCGCCGACGCGGGCTTCGACGAGGCCTTCGGCCGCGACCCGGTCGAGGTCGGCGTGGTCGATCACCGCGATGTCGCCCGGGCGGAGTCGGGGGATGAGGTTCTTGGTGCGACGGTCGAGCCGGACGATGCCCGAGATCACGGGCACGCCGTCGGCGCCGAGCGGGGCCACGCTCATGTCGCGCTCCCCGGGTCGGTCGCCGACAGGAGCTCGCGGGCGTGCTCGCGCGCCGCCTCGCTGTCGGGTTGACCACTCAACATCCGCGAGAGCTCGATGACGCGCGACTCGTCGTCGAGCACGGTGATGGTGGTGCTGGTGCGCTCGCGGCTCTGCCTCTTGGCGACCCCGATCTGGGCGTGCGCGGCCGACGCCACCTGGGGGAGGTGGGTCACGACGAGCACCTGGTGCGACGCACCCAGGCGTGCGAGGGCCTGGCCGACGGCCACCGCAGCCTCTCCCCCGATGCCGGCGTCGACCTCGTCGAACACCAGCGTCGGCGGAGCCTCGGTGAGCACCAGCCGCAGGGCGAGCATGGCCCGCGCCAGCTCGCCGCCCGACGCCACCTTGGTGAGGGGCAGGGGCCGCGACCCGGGGTTGGCGGCGAGCAGGAACGCCACGTCGTCGCCGGGGTCGTCGCCGACGGCCACCTCGACGCGGGCCCGGGGCATGGCCAGCCGTCGCAGCTCCGCCTGCACCCGCCCGGCGAGACGGGGTGCGGCGGCACGGCGCGCAGCTCCCACCCGGGCCTCCTCGGTGGCGATGCGGTCGAGGATGCGCTGGCGTTGAGCGTCGAGCTCGGAGGCCAGCTCGTCGTGACGCTCGAGGTCGGCGATGCGCGCCGAGACGTCGTCGCCGTAGGCGAGCACATCGGCCAAGGTGCCGGCCCGGGTCGAGCCGGCCTCCCCCGGCAGCGTCGCCGTGCCGTACTTGCGGCGCAGGTCGTGCAGGAGCTGGCGCCGCACGCGCAGGGCCGCCAGGCGCTCGGGGTCGTCGACCACGGCCTCCGCGGCGTCGCGCACCTCGGAGGCCACGTCGGACAGCTCCACGGCCACCGAGCGCAGTCGCTCCGCGGACCCCGCGAACGGGGCGCGCCCGTCGACCGCACCCAGCGCGTCGGTGACGGTGTCGAGCGCCCCGCCGTCTTCGGTGAGCGCGGCCAGGGCGCGCTGTGCCGCCTCGCGGTGCGCCACGGCATCGGCGAGGGCGTCCTCCTCGGCGTCGAGGCGCTCGTCCTCGTCGGGTCCCTCGATCGCCGCCGTCTCGAGCTCGGTGGCTTGGAAGCGCAACAGGTCGAGCTCGCGGGCCCGGGCCCCCACGTCGCCGCCCATCGTGGCGAGGCGCTGCTCGACCTCGGCCAGCTCCCGGCGCGCGTCGAGCAGCCCGGCGAGGTCGATCGACCCGAAGCGGTCGAGCGCGGCGCGCTGCACCGCGGTGCCGAGCAGGGACTGGTGCGCGTTCTGCCCGTGCAGGTCGACGAGCTGCGCGCCCAACTCGGCGAGCGCGGCCGCGGTGGCCATGCGCCCGTCGATGTAGGCGCGCGACCGTCCCTCGGCGGGCACGGCGCGACTCAGCACCACCTCGGCGCCGTCGTGCTCGAAGCGCCCCTCGATCGAGGCCTCCTCGGCACCGGGTCGCACCAGCACCCCGTCGGCGCGCCCGCCGAGCAGCAGCTCGATGGCTTCGACGAGCAGGGTCTTGCCCGCGCCCGTCTCCCCCGTGAGCGCCGTCATGCCGGGGCCCAGCACCAGTCGGAGATCGTCGATGACGCCGAGGTCGCGGACGGCGAGTTCGAGCAGCATCAGCGGTCGTTGAGCCCGAACTTGCTCTTGAGGATGCGGTGGAAGTCGCGTCGCTCGAACGTGACCAGCCGTGCCGGCTGGGCGGCTGCGGTGCACACCACGCCGTCGCCCTCGACGAGCGGCCCGAGGTTGCGGCCGTCGACCGAGAGCGTGGCGGGTCGGGGCCCGATCACGTCGAGGCGGACCGTGGTGGTGGGCTTCAGCACCATGGTGCGGTCGAACAGCATGTGCGGCGACACGGGCGTGAGCGCGATGGCGCGGAGACCGGGCTCGACGATGGGGCCGCGCGCCGAGAAGGCGTAGGCGGTGGAGCCGGTGGGCGTCGCCACGATGAGCCCGTCGGCCGCGTAGGTGGTGAAGAACTGGCCGTCGATGGTGACCGCCAGACGCACGGTGTGGCCGATGGGCGTCTTCTCGATGACGATCTCGTTGAGCGCCCGGAAGGTGCGCGGCTCGCCCTCGATCCACGACGGGGCGTCGACGGTGACCGCCAGGAGCATGCGCTCGTCGATGAGGTGGTCGCCGGCGAAGAAGCGGTCGAGGGCCTGCTCCATCTCCACCGGCTCGACCACCGTGAGGTAACCGAGGTGGCCCACGTTCACGCCGAGCACGGGCACGCCCGCGTCGCTCAGCAGGTCGACGGTGCGCAGCATGGTGCCATCACCGCCCAGGCTCACCGCCACGTCGAGCCCGTCGCGCAGCGCCTCGAGCCCCACGCGGAGGTCGGGTCGACCGACGACGTCGGCGTCGGAGCCCACGATGCGGACCTCGTGCCCGTGGGCGTCGGCCCAGGCGATGACCTGCTTGGCCAAGTCGGTGGCCCCGGGGCGGGCGTGGTGGACCGACAGTGCGATGGCCCCCATCAGTCGCTCCCGGTGAGGTCGTCGGGCGCGTCGGTGAGGGTGCGGATGACCGCGGTGGGATCGAACGGGACGGTCGGGGCCGGAGCCGCGCCGCCGGGTGCGATGACGTGCACCAGGAACTCGACGTTGCCGCTCGACCCGCGCAGCGGGGACACCATGGCCTCCATGATGGCGGTTCCGAGCCCTCGCAGTGCGTCGTCGACCTCCGTCAGCACGCGATACCACACCTGCGGGTCGGTGATGACGCCCCTCCCGCGGTCGGCTTCCTCCTTGCCAGCCTCGAACTGCGGCTTCACCAGGAGCACCTCGTGGGCGCCGGGAAGGGCCAGCGAGAGCAGCGGCTCGGCCACCGTGCGCAACGAGATGAACGACAGGTCGGCCACCACCGCGTCGAAGCGGCCGCCGAGGTCGTCACCGCTCAGGCCCCGCAGGTTGGTCCGTTCCCGCACGGTGACGCGGGGATCGGCGCGGACCCGCTCGTGGAGCTGGTTCCGGCCCACATCGAGCGCCACCACGTGCGACGCGCCGCGCTGGAGCAGGCAGTCGGTGAAGCCGCCCGTGGACGAGCCGGCGTCGAGCACCCGGAGCCCGGTGACGTCGACGCCGAAGTGGTCGAGGGCGGCGTCGAGCTTCTCGCCGCCGCGTGACACGAACCGGGGGCCGGGGCCGATGAGCTCGATCGGCTCCCCGGGCGCGACGAGGCGGGCGGGCTTGTCGGCCGAGGCGCCGCCCACCAGGACCCGCCCCGCGGCGACGGCGAGGCGCGCCTGCTCGCGGCTGTCGACCAGGCCCCGGCGGACCAGCTCGGCGTCGAGGCGACGCCGGGTGGCCGTGGGACCTACCTGCCGGCGGTCTTCTTGGCCGCGGTCTTCTTGGCCGCGGTCTTCTTGGCCGCGGTCTTCTTGGCCGCGGTCTTCTTGGCGGGAGCCTTCTTCGCGACCGCCTTCTTGGCCGCGGTCTTCTTCGCCGGCGCCTTCTTGGCCGGCGCCTTCTTGGCCGCGGCCTTCTTCGCCGGCGCCTTCTTGCCGGCGGGCTTCGGCTTCAGCGAGTCGATCCGCTTCTCGAGCCGGGCCAGCTCCTTCTTGGAGACCAGGCCGAGGCTCGCGATCTGGGCGCGCACCTCGTGGCGCACCAGCTCGAGGAACTTCTCGGTGGAGCGGCGGCTGCGGTCGAGCAGATCCTGGACGGCCTGCTGGGCCTGCTCGGCCTGGACCTCGCCGGTCTTGACGAGGTCCTTCACGATGGCCTCCGCGCGCCGCTGGGTGAGCTCGGTGAAGTTCGCACCGGCGTCGAGGTACCGCTTGACTATCTCGTTTTGAGCCATGGTCCACGCTACCCTCCGACCTGCCGTGCTTGCAAAAGTTTGCAGCCGCGGCGTGGTGGCCCACCTCGTTATGAGGCCGGGAGGCGGTCGACCAGGTCGGCCAACGAGGCGGCGACCTCGTCGGGCTCCGGTTGCACCGGGAGGTCGGCGGCGGTGGTGACCCCGCTCAGAACCAGGGCGAAGCGGTAGCCCAGGCGCCGGGCGAAGAGCCCATCGGTGTCGGCGCGGTCCCCCACCACGGTGCCGTCGGGCCCCAGCCGGGCGCGCACCAGATCGGCCATGGCCTGGTGCGGCTTGCCGGCGATCTCGGGCCCGACCCCGGACGCGGTGGCGATGCCGGCCACGATGGCCCCGCCGCCGGGCACCAGGCCCGCAGGGGTGGGATAGGTGGCGTCGTCGTTGCTGGCGATGAACCGGGCGCCGCCGCGGATCGCCGTCGAGGCGATGCGCATGCGGTCCCAGGTGAAGTCCCGGTGGAAGCCCACCATCACCACGTCGGCCGGGCCCTCGCGCACCACCGTGGCACCGCGCTGCTCGAGCGCCTCGACGAGACCGGCGCCACCGCACACCAGCACGACCTCGCCGGGCAGCACCAGGCTGGCCGCAGCCAGGGCCGAGCTGACCACCTGGCCGGTCGCGTCGATGCCGTGCCGGCCCAGCTTGGCCTCGACCTCGGCAAGGGGCACCGACGAGTTGTTGGTGACGAACAGGACGGCGTCGTCGACCCGCCGGAGCGCGGCTACTGCGGCCGCGGCGCCGGCGATCGGCTCGTCGGCCAGCCACACCACGCCGTCGAGATCGAGGACCCAGGGCATCCGCCGATCTTGGCAGGTGCCCTGCATGGCGCCGGCACCCGCTCTGCTAGGAAGGCGAGGTGCCCCACTTCGAACCGTTCCGCGGCGTCCGCTACGACCTCTCCCGCTCCCCCGTCGCCGACGTCACCGCCCCGCCCTACGACGTCATCGACCCCGACGACCGGGCCGCCCTGGTCGCCCGCCACCCGTACAACGTGGTGGTGATCGACCTGCCCGACGAAGCCGACGGGCCCGACCGCTACACCGCGGCCGCCCGCACCTTCGCCGCCTGGCAGACCGACGGCACCCTGCTCCGCGACGACATTCCCACCTACTACGCCTACCGCATGGGGTACCGCGACGACCTCGGCCGGCCCGCGCACACCCTCGGCGTGGTCGGCGCGCTCGAGCTCTCGCGTCCCGGCGAGGGCGGCATCCTGCCCCACGAGCGC
>JADGOP010000112.1 GCA_017882935.1 Actinomycetota bacterium | reverse complement strand
GGCGGCGGCGTGCGAGTCGGTGTCGATGCTGAAGCGGCAGCCGCTCTCGATGGCCAGGTCGAGCAACTCGTCGGGCGGGTCCTGGCGCTCGACGCGGCAGTTGATCTCGACGGCCTTGTCGAAGCGGGCGCAGGCCGCGAACACCAGGTCGGCCTCGAACTCGGAGCGGGGCCGCGCGCCGGTGCGTCGGGTGGACGCGGCGCCGTCGCTGCGGCGCGGCTCGTCGATGGCCTCGCCGCGCAGCGCGGCGTCGCGGAGCGCGGCAGGGAGGATGCGGCCCGTGCAGTGCCCCAGGATGTCGACGTTGGGGTTGGCGACGGCACGCACCATGCGCTCGGTCATGGGGCGGCCGCTCATGCCCAGCTTCGAGTGCACACTGGCCACGACCACGTCGAGCCGGGCCAGCACGTCGTCCTGGTGGTCGAGCGTGCCGTCCTCGAGGATGTCGACCTCGATGCCGGTGAGGATGCGGAACGGTGCCAGGCGCTGGTTCAGCGAGGCGACTTCGTCGAGCTGCTCGTGGAGGCGCTCGACGCTGAGGCCGTGGGCGACGGTGAGGCGCGGCGAGTGGTCGGTCATGACCAGGTACTCGTGCCCGAGGTCCTGCGCCGCCCGGGCCATGGTCTCGATCGAGGCGCCGCCGTCGGACCAGGTGGAGTGGCTGTGGCAGTCGCCGCGGATGGCGGCCCGCAGGTCGGCACCCACGCCGGGCTCCACGGTGACCTCCTCGAGCTCGCGCAGCCGGTCGGGGACCTGCCCGTCGAGTGCCTGGCCGATGGCCCGTGCGGTGCTGTCGCCGACGCCCTCGAGCGAGGTGAGCCTGCCGGTGGCGTGCAGGCTCGCCAGCCGGTCGACGGGAATGGCACGGATGGCATCGGCCGCATGCTTGTAGGCGAGCGAGCGGCGTGACGACTCGCCGGCTCGGTCGAGGAGGTAGGAGATGCGCTCGAGCGCGGCGACCGGATCCACGCCCCCACGGTAGGCAGCTGCGGGTGCCACGGTGGTCAGACGAGCGCGAGCGCCTGCCGCACCTGGTCCTTGGCCGCGGCCAGGTCGGTCACCTCGCGCTCGACGGCGCCGTCGAGGCGTAGGAACAGCAGCACGAACCGGTCGACCGGCGTGCCGGTGACCGCCTCGAGCGCCAGGGCGTAGGCGGCGCCCTGCACGGCGTGCTCGGCGGCCCGCTCGTCGAGCTCGGTGTCGGACGCGCCGAGCGCGGTCTTGTAGTCGACGATGCACAGCCCGTCGGGCCGCTCGACCAGCAGGTCGACGAAGCCCTCGATGATGCGGTCGCCCACCGGACCGGCGACGTAGAGCTCGCGCCAGGTGCGGCGGCCCGCACTGCGACGGATGACCTCGGTGGTGAGGGCGTGCCGGGCGAGGGTGGCGACCGTGCTCGCCTTGGCCGCGACGCCCTCGACGCCCGCCTGGGCGCGGGCGATCTGGTCGAGGCCGTGTCCCGACGTGAGGTCGACGAGCTGCAGGGTGCCGTGCACCGCGCGGCCGAGCGCGGTGCTGCCGCGACCCCGGCGCCAGGGCTCGGTGTCGGGGTCGGCGGCCGGCTCGGCAGGGGACCCGTGGTGCGCCGCGGTGGCCGCCTGGGACAGGGCCGTGGGCGACACCGTGTGGGTGCGCCGGGCCCGGCCGAGGGCCGCCACGCGCCGGTTGACCCAGGCGGCGCGGTCGGCCGGCGTGAGCACCGGGTCGGGCGCGGGGGTGGGCGCCGGCAGCTCGGCCGTGAGGGGCGTGTCGTCGAGGTGGGTGACCTGGAGGTCGAGGTCGTCGAGGAGGTCCCACACCCGGGCCGCGTGGCAGGTCGTGCCCTGCTTGTGGTGGAGCGGGAGGACCAGGTGGTCCTGGGCGCGCGTGGCGGCGACGTAGAACAGGCGGACCCGCTCGTGCTCGTCGATGCGCTTCTCGTGCTCGGCGCGGGCTTCGAACCCCTCGGTGGTGAGGCCGCTCCCCGCCTTGATCTCGGGACCGGACGGCCCCCACAGCACCTGCACCGAGGGGGTCGGTCGCGAGGTCTGGCACAGGCCGCTGACGATGACCAGGGGGAACTCGAGGCCCTTGGAGCCGTGGGCGGTGAGGATGCGCACTGCGTCGTCGTCGGACTCGGGGAGCGCGACCTCGCGGACCTTGGCCCCGTCGTCGGCGAGCACGTCGGTCCAGGCGAGCCAGCCCCGCAGGTCGGTGCCACCGGACTCGACGAAGGCCCGTGCCTGGTCGACCACCCAGCGGAGGCGGCGCCAGATGTCGCGGGCGCGGGGCTCGTCGAGGGCCAGGGTGAAGGCACCGAGGTCGGCCACGATGCGGTCGAGCACGACAGGCGGCGCGTCGACCTGGCTCTGGCGGTGCAGCAGCGCCAGGTGGGCCAACGCGTCGGCGACGGGTCCGGTGGCACCGTCGGGTTGGGCCCGGCGCGGGTCCCACCGGCCACCGGCGAGCTTCCACTGGACCAGGTCGTCGTCGCCGCAGCCGTAGAGCGGCGTGCGCAGCGCCGCCACGACCGTGAGCTCGTCGCTGGGGTCGGCGACGGCGCGGACCACGGCGCGGAGGTCGGCGACGTCGGGGGTGGCGAACACCAGCGACGACGTCTCCAGGCGGTAGGCGATGCCGGCGTCGTCGAACGCCCGCTGCAGCGCGGGCAGCTCGGTGGTGGTGGGCACCAGCACGGCGACGTCGCGGGGCCGGAGCGCCTCGCCCGTGTCGCCGACGGGCCAGCGCTCGGTCAGGGCCCGGCGGACGAGGCGGGCGGTGTCGGCCCCGGCCGCCTCGCGCACGGCCGGCATGGGGGCGTCGAGGGGCCCGCCGAGGAGGATCACACCCGGGTGGTGCGGGTGGGGTGCACGGTGCGCCGCCAGTGGCTCGAACGCCGGTTGCACGGTGCCGTCGCCCGCACCGAACAGTGACGCGAACACCGCGTTGACGGTGGCGATGACGCCGGGGACGGAGCGGAAGTTGCGGGTGAGGCCGAGCGGCTGTGCGGTGACGAGGCCCCGCATCTGCAGGAACAGCTCGATGTCGGCGCGGCGGAAGCGGTAGATGGCCTGCTTCGGGTCGCCGACGAAGAAGAGGCGGCCCGGGTCGACCACGAGCCGGGTCCAGTCGGGCGTGGCGCGTCCCGGTGGGTCGGGGAGGGTCTCGTGGTCGGGCGCGATGCCGGCGATGCGCATGGCGAGCTCGGCCTGGATGGGATCGGTGTCCTGGAACTCGTCGAGGAGCAGGTGCGACCAACGACGTCGCAGCTCGGCGACGACCACCGGGTGCGAGCGGAGCAGGTTGCGGGCGAGCACGAGCAGGTCGTGGAAGTCGAGCGCGCCCGACGCCCGCCGGGCCGAGGCCGCCTCGAGGGTGAGGTCGCGAAGCTCGACCACCAGGTGGGCGAGCGCCTCGCGCCCGGCCGCGAGCGTGAGCCGCCGGCACTCGTCCTGCGCGGCGCGCAGCAGGTCCCGGATGTCGTCGCAGCCGCCGGCCCAGTGGCCCTTGTTGCCTCGGCGGGTGGCGAGCGTGGGCGCGTCGCGCAGCAGGCTGAGCAGGGGCAGGCCGTCGGGCGTGCTGGTGAGCTCGTCGATGAACGGGTGGAGACCCTGGAGGTGGCGGAGCAGGGCGTCGACCTCGTGGGTGCAGCGGCCCTCGGCGGCGCGTGCGTCGAGCAGCAGCTCGCGCAACGCGTCGCCCCGGACCGGACCGAGCGGTCGAGGTCGGGGCGGGACGTGGTCGACCACGAGGTCCCAGTTGGTGTCGAAGCTGCGCGCCAGCTCGTGGAGCGCGGCGAGCCCGATGCCACAGAGGCGGGCCTGGACGATGACGGCTTCGCGCTCGGGCGTGCCGAGCAGTTCGTCGAGGAAGCGCTGCCAGCGCTCCTCGAACGCCACGGCCGAGGCCGTCTCGTCGTGGATCCGCAGGCGCGGGGGCAGGCCGGCCTCGACTGCGTGCGCCACGAGGATGCGCTGGGCGAAGCCGTGCAGCGTGGAGATGGTGGTCTGGTCGACCTCGTCGAGGGCCACTGCCAGGCGAGCGCGGACCTCGGGACCGAGGGCGGGATCGACGGCGCCCTGCTCGAGGGCGGCGCCGATGCGCTCGCGCAGCTCGGCGGCGGCCGCCTCGGTGAAGGTGATGGCGGCGAGCTCGCGCAACCGGGCGGCGCCACTGCCGACCAGGCGCACGACGCGGGTGACGAGGGCGGTGGTCTTGCCGGTACCGGCGCCTGCCTCGACGAACAGCGTGGAGTCGAGGTCGTCGGTGACGCGGTCGCGCACGGCCTGGTCGGTGAAGGTGGCGGTCATGCGGGCACCTCGGCGGTGGCGGGGTAGGGCTCGTCGAGCACGGCCAGCAGGGGCTGGAGCTCGGGCGAACGGCTGACGCCCAGCCAGGTGCGCTCGCGCCGGACCTGGCAGGCCTCCTGGAAGTCGCAGTAGGTGCAGGTGGAGCTGCCGTGGCGGCCGTCGAGCGGGTCGACGGGCCGGGCCGGGTAGTCGCCGGCCTCGATGCCGGCGACCAGCGCTTCGACGACCTGCCGGAAGCGGGCGAACCGGGTGTCGTCGAGCTGGTAGCCGACCTGGCGGAACGAGCCCCGGTGGGACACGAACCAGTAGCCCACGTGCACGTCGTCGACGCCGAGCGCCTCGCGGGCGGCCAGACCGTAGAGCGGGAGCTGCAGCAGCCGTCCGCGCTTGACCGGGTCGGCGTCGAGCTCGGCGTAGGCCTGCGGGGCGGCCCGCTTGTAGTCGAGGACCACCGCGCCGCCGTCGGCGGTGCGGTCGATGCGGTCGATGAAGCCCTTGAACCGCAGGGCGCGCCCGTCGGCGAGCTGGATCTCGACGGGGTTGCCGGTGTGCGGGCCGAACGAGTGCTCGACCGCCTCGGGCACCGCGCGGTGCAGCAGGCGGTAGCCGTCGTCGGCGTCGAGCACCCGGTGGACGTCGCGCCGGATGGCCTCGGCATCGACGCCCCACAGCACCGGGTGGCCCGTGAGCCCCTCGGAGGCCGCGTGGGCGAACACCTCGGTGGCGATGGCGTCGAGGCGGTCGTGGTCGGCGGCGGACCAGGTCTCGCCCGGCCGGATGCGCTCGCCGGTGGGGAGCTGCAGCTGCTCGGCGATGAAGCGCTCGAGGATGCGGTGCTCGACGGTGCCCGCGGTGCGTGGCTCGACCTCGAGCACCTCTTCGGGCCGCTCGGGTGGGTGCACGCCGAGGACGGACTTGAGGAAGTACCGACGGGGGCAGGCGGCGTAGTCCTCGAGGGTGGTGGCCGAGAGCGCCGAGCGGTCGACCGGCGAGGGCAGGTCGGGCAGGCGGACCCGGCCCTCGAAGCGGTCGTAGGTGCCGGTGCGCCGCGCCCGGCGCTGGAGCAGCCCGGCGTGCACCTGCGGCGAGGAGCGGGCGAGCCAGTGGGCGTGCACCGGCCGACCGGACCCGGTCCAGCGGGCGAGCTCGCGCTGGTCGAGGTCGCGCTCGTCGACGGGCTCACCGGCGGCCCGCACCGTGGCGGGGTGGGACACCAGCACCCGGACCGCCGGGTGTGCCGGGAGGTCGGCCAGGTCGCTGGCGTAGAGCGTGCGCCCGGCGTCGGTGAGCTGCGCGACGGCGTCGAGCCACCAGCGCGACGGCCGCTGCTCGCGGCCCGTGCGCTGGTCGCCCCGCGCGAACGAGAGCACCACCTCGGGGGCGGTGGCGAGCGCGGCGAGCCAGTCGCGGCGCTGCTGCAGGGTGCGATCGGCGAGCAACGGGACGTGGGGGCCGGCGGCCGCGCGGTCGGCATCGGGGAGCAGGGCGTCGTCGGTGGGGCGTGGGTTGAGGGCCCCGTCGGCGGCACCCAGGATGTGGACGACGTCGAAGTCGAGCCCCACCAGGCTGCGGTAGGGACCGATGAGCAGCCCGGTGCCGAAGCGCGCGGTCTGCGGGGCGGGGACGGCGAGCTCGGCCACGAGCGAGCGCAGGAAGCGGGCCCGGTCGGGCGCGGGGTCGAGGTGGTCGAGCCGGGCGAGCCGTTCCAGCACCGCCTCGACCGCCTCGTACGCCTGCCGCTCGGGCGCGGGCCACGAGCCGCGCTGGGCGACGTTGCCGAGCAGGCTGCCGAGCAGCTGCCGGGCCCAGCGCGACCAGTGCTGCCACGTGTCGGGCATGGGGTCGGGCTGCAGCAGCTCGACGACGCGCTGGAGGAAGCCGGCCAGCTCGCGGGCGCGGGTGGCCTGTCGGGCGAGGCCCTCGACGCCCCGGCCCTCGTCGAACGGCAGCTCCTCGCGGCGGCGGTCGAGCTCGTCGGCCAACGCGGCGAGGCCGCTCAGCCAGCGCTCGCGGCCGCGCGTGATACCCGCCCGGCGCGACAGCCGGTCGGCCTCGACGGCATCGACCACGCGACCCTGGTGCTGCAGCGGGGCCGTGGCCAGCCAGGCCACGACGTCGTCGCGCCGCCATGCCGAGGCGTGCAGGTCGAACGCGCCCAGGAGGGCCCGCCCGGCGAGGGTCTGGGCGAGGGTGCGGGTGGCGGGCCCGACGACGGGCAGCCCCGCGGCCGCGCAGCGCTCGTGGAGCAGGGCGGCGTAGGGCGAGGCCGGGCCGTAGGCGAGGGCGATGCGGTCGAGCGGGGTGCCGGCGGCGACGCGCGCCGCGACGTCGCGCAGGGCGGCGAGGACCTCGGTGTCGGCATCGGGCGCGGCGACGGCGGCGGTGGCACGGGGCACGGCGACGAGCTCGATGCCGGTGCAGGTGGCCCCGAGGTCGCGCACGAGGTCGTGGGCCTCGGCGTCGACCGACGGGTCGCCGGTGACGCCCACCTGGACCACCACCGTGGTGACCGCACCCAGGGCCCGGAGGAGGGCCAGGTGGTGCGGCGGGAGCCCCGACGGCAGGTGGACCACGACGGGGCCCGTGCCCGCGAGCCGCGTGGCGTCGCGGTCGAGGGCCTCGACGGCTGCCGCAGCGGCGTCGCGCGCGTCGTAGCTGTCGGCCAGGCGACAGCCGACCTCGGCCGTGAGGCGGACGACATCGGCCTGGCGCCGGCCGCGGCCGGCCAGGGTGTGGAGGTCGGCCGGGGTGGCCTCGCGCAGGGCGCGCCAGCTGTCGGCGACGGCCGCCTCGGTGGCGGCGTGCTCGGCGACCGGCGCCAGCACGCCCGGCTGGGCGCGCAGCGCGGCCCGCGCGGCGGCCGAGACGGCCGTGGCGGTGAGCGGGGTGCGCCCCCGGGCCTGCAGCACCGGCCCGCCGAGCTCCTCGGCGAGGTGGTCGAGCGTGGGGAAGCGCACGTTGGCCAGCCCCGCCGCGCCCGGCGTGGCCGACACGGCGCCCGACGCGAGCTGCCGGCGCAGC
>JADGOP010000111.1 GCA_017882935.1 Actinomycetota bacterium | reverse complement strand
TGTTCGAGATGTGGTTGACGGTGGCCGTGACGCCCGATGCCGTCTGGCTGGCGGGGACGACGATCGGGTCGGTGGTGACCACCGTGTTGAAAGTTCCGCCGGGGAGGACGGTGGCCGGCGCGTCGGTGTGGAAGCTGAGGTTCTGGGTGACGTTCGTGGTGCCGCCGATGATCGGCAGCGGACCGGCGACGCAGTTGAAGCTCAGGGCGGTGGCCGTGGTGGCGGCCCCTGCCGCGGGCGCGGTGGCGAGCGCTGCGGCCACCACGCTCAGCAGGCTGATGCCGACCATGAGGATCGGCGTGAAGATAGACAGAACGCGTCTCAAACTTCCCCCTTGAGAGTCCGCCGGCCACGCCCGTGCGCCGCCGCTGTTGCCCTGACCTGGGCACGCAAAATGGCCCAGACCTGGCGATGGTGACACGACCTCCCGGGGTGTGCAAGCGGTCACATCGGCCCATTCCAGCGGCTGACACTTTCGTCACCGACTACGTCTGAGCAGGTCAGATGCTGAATCGCGGGCCATGGGGCGACCCGGGCAAAATAGGTCGTTCGGCCCATGCCCCGGGGAACGTGGCCCGCACCTCGCCGGGGGTCCGCCGCCCGAACCCCCGGCCACGGCACCACGCGACCCCGATGTGGCGGCGCCCCCACGACGAGGCATCATGGTCGGCCATGCGCCTCCGGCCCCGACCGCCCACGACCCCGTCGCGGCAGCGACGCGTGACCCGGTCATGAGCCTGAGCCGCATCCTCGGGGCGGTCGGCAAGGTGCTGATCACCGTCGGCGTGCTCCTGCTGCTGTTCGTGGCCTACCAGCTGTGGGGCACGGGCCTGCACGAGGAGCAGGCCCAGAGCAAGCTGCGCCAGCAGTACGCCCAGCTCGTCGGGCCCGCCGACACCGGCAGCACGCCCACCACCAGCGCCGGCTCCCCCGATCCCCCCACCACCACCAGGCCCCACGTCGGCGCGAAGCGCAACCTCGCGCCCAACATCGGCGACGTGGTCGGGCGCATCGAGATCCCGAAGCTGCACGTCAAGAAGATCGTGGTGCAGGGCGTCAGCCTCGAGCAGCTCGACGAGGCACCCGGCCACTACCCCCAGACGCCGTTCCCGGGGCAGGCCGGCAACGCCGCCATCGCCGGCCACCGCACCACCTACGGCGCCCCGTTCTCCAACGTCGACAAGTTGAAGCAGGGCGACCTCATCCTCATCACCACGGTGCAGGGCACGTTCCACTACCAGGTGCAGCGGGTCTTCATCGTGCAGCCGTCCGACGTGTGGGTGCTCAAGAAGGACAAGAAGTACCCCAACGCGCTCACCCTCACCGCCTGCCACCCCAAGCTCGACGCCAGCCAGCGCATCATCGTGCGCGCCTCGCTGGTGGGGAAGCCCGTGCCCGAGCTGAAGGGGCAGGACGCCGCGACCGCCCGGCAGATCATCGCCGGCAACGCGCTCACGGAGACCACTGGGTGGTGGGCCAAGGCCGCCCGCATCCCGGCGCTCCTCTGGGGCCTCGCCTGCGCGGGCGTGTGGCTGCTCGCCTGGCTGGTGTCGCGGGCCATGCGCCGCTTCCGCTGGGTGCCCTACCTCGCCGGGTTGCCGGTGTTCCTGGTGCTGCTGTTCGTGTTCTTCGAGCACGCCACCAAGCTCATGCCCGCGGGCTTCTAGCGCGAGGTCTGGTCCCGAACCGACCGTGGCGGTCGGATTCGGACCAGGCCTGGGCGGCTCAGTGCCAGCGGAAGTCGGGGGTGCGGCGCTCGCGGAACGCGGCCAGGCCCTCCTGGAAGTCGGCGCTGGCCCACGCCGCAGCCCGGGCCTCGACAGCGACGGGCGGAGGCTCCTCGACGTGCTCCGCGACCCCCAGCATCACCTTGTGCGCGGCGATGGTGAGCGGGGCGAGGGCGCGCAGCTCGCGGGCCCAGGCCAGCGCCGGCTCGGCCACGCCACCCTCGTCGACGAGGCGGTGCACGAAGCCCGAGGCGTAGAGGCGGTCGCCGCGCACCACCTCGGCGCCGAGCAGCATCAGCCGCGCCAGCGAGTCGCCGGCGTGGCGGGCGAGCTGCTGCACGGTCCAGTGGTCGACGGTGAGCCCCAACTTGGCGGCGGGGATGCCGAACGAGGCGTCGGCAGTGGCGATGCGGAGGTCGCACGACATGGCCAGCTGCGTGCCCGCGCCCAGCGCCGCGCCCTCGATGGCGGCGACGACGGGGAAGGGCGCGGAGTGCAGGCCTTCGAGCACCGACCGCAGGAGGTCGACGAACCCCTCGTCCTCGACGCCAGTGAGGTCGGCGCCCGCACAGAAGTGGCCGCCGGCGCCCGTGAGCACCAGGACGCGGGCGCGCTGGTCGACCGCGTGGGTGATGGCGTCGCGGAGCGACTGCAGCGTCGCGTGGTCGAGCGCGTTGCGACGCTCGGGTCGGTCGAGGGTGACGACGACGACATCGGCGGCGTCGGGCAGGGCTTCGACGAGGACGGGCACGGCGCACGACCCTACCGGCCGGCTGCACGCCGCCTGCCCGGTGGTGGGGTGTGGGCCGGGGCACCCGTCCGGCAAAGCGACGTAGGCTCCCGCCCCCATGGAACCGACGCACGTGCTCGCGATCGACTTGGGTACCGGTGGCCCGAAGGTGGCGCTCGTGACCACCGACGGCGACATCGTCGGCCACGAGTTCGAGCCCACCTCGATGCTGCTGTCCGAGGGGGGTGGCGCCGAGCAGGACCCCGAGGAGTGGTGGACCGCCATCACCCGGGCGACGCGCCGCCTGCTCGACCGCGGCCTGGTCGACGTGGCCGACATCGAGGCGGTCTCGGTCACCGCGCAGTGGTCGGGCACCGTCGCCGTCGACGCGTCGGGCAACGCCCTCATGAACGCGGTCACGTGGATGGACTCGCGTGGCGCCAAGTACATCCGCGAGGTCACCGGCGGCACCATCAAGGTCCAAGGCTACGAGGTCCGGAAGTTGCGGAGCTTCGTGCAGAAGTCGGGCGGCGTGCCCAGCCACTCTGGCAAGGACCCCACCGCGCACATCCTCTTCATCCGCAACGAGCGGCCCGACGTCTACCGGGCCACGGCGACGTTCCTCGAGCCGGCCGACTACCTCAACCTGCGGCTCACGGGGCGCGCCGTGTCGAGCCACGACTGCATCACGGCCCACTGGCTCACCGACAACCGCGAGCGCGACCAGATCGCCTACGACGACGAGCTCATCGCCCTCTCGGGGCTCGACCGCGAGCGGCTGCCCGAGCTGGTCCCCTCGGCCACGGTCATCGGCACGCTCACCGACGCCGTGGCCGACGAGATCGGGCTGGCGCAGGGCACCAAGGTGGTCACCGGCACGGGCGACGTCCACTCGGCGGTCATCGGCTCGGGCGCACTGGCCGACTACGCCGGGCACCTCTACATCGGCACCTCGTCGTGGCTCACGTGCCACGTGCCCTGGAAGCGCACCGACGTGTTGAACAGCCAGGCCTCGATCCCCTCCGCGCTGCCCGGTCGCTACTTCATCGCCAACGAGCACGAGACCGCAGGCGAGTGCCTCGACTTCCTGGTCGACAACGTGCTGTTCGCCGACGACCTCCTCGGCACCGAGCGACCGGCCGGGGTGTTCCAGAAGCTCGACGCGCTGGCCGCCACCTCGCCCGCAGGAAGCAACGATGTGCTCTTCGCGCCGTGGCTCAACGGCGAGCGCACCCCCGTCGACGACCACACGATCCGCGGCGGCTGGCACCACCTGTCGCTCGCCTCGACGCGCGCCGACATGGTGCGCTCGGTGCTCGAGGGGGTGGCGTTCAACAGTCGCTGGCTGCTCGACGTCGTCGAGAAGTTCATCAAGCGACCGCTGCCGAGCCTCAACTTCATCGGTGGGGGTGCCCGCTCCGACCTGTGGTGCCAGATCCACGCCGACGTGCTCGACCGGCCGATCAACCAGATGGTCGACCCCCAGCAGGCCAACGTGCGGGGCGCGGCCTTCGTCGCGTCGATCGCGCTCGGCCACGCCACGGCCGAGGAGCTCGCCGCCAAGGTGAAGGTGGCGCAGACCTTCCGGCCCGACCCGGCGAACCGGGCGATCTACGACGAGCTCTACGGCCACTTCAAGGCGCTGTACAAGGCCAACAAGGGCCTGCACGCCAAGATGGCCCGGCACTGACCCCGTCCGGAGCCGAGTCGCACGCGCCCGGGGCCGCGGGCCACGCTGGTCGGGTGACCGACCCCGCATCTCCCGCCGTCCCCCCGGCGCCGGTCGACCCGGTGCTGGTGAAGCGGGCCAGGATCGCGGCGCTGGTGAAGCTCGGCAAGCAGCTCGGCTACGGCCTGTTCGGATATGCCGTGGTGGTCTTCTTCGTGGCGCTGTTCGGCACCGGGTTCGGCGGGTTCTGGGGCACCAGCATCATCGTGGCGCTCCTCGTCGGGTCGGTGCTGCTCATCCCGGCGATCGTGTTCGGCTACGGGATCAAGGCCGCCGAGCGCGAGGAGCGCGGCGGGGGCTCCTTCCACTGACCCCGGGCCCAACCCGGCTCGGGAGCGCGGCTGTGGCACCCTGACGTGATGTCCGAGCCGTCGTCGACCGCCCCGCCCCTGCCCCGACCGGTCGCGCTCGTCACCGGGGCCGCCCGCGGCATCGGCGCCGCCACCGTGGCGCGGCTGCTGGCCGAGGGCTGGTCGGTCGTGGCCACCGACGCCTGTGCCGACGACGCCGCCCTCGGCTACCCGCTCGCCACCCGCGCCGAGCTCGACGCGGTCGCCGCGGCGGGCGACGGGCACTGCGTGGCGGCGGTGGCCGACGTGCGCTCGCAGGCCGACCTCGACGCGGCCGTCGACCTGGCCCTCGCGCGGTTCGGTGCGCTCGACGCGGCGGTGGCCGCAGCCGGCGTCCTGGCGGGTGGCGATCCGGCGTGGGCCACCCCCGAGGACCAGTGGGCCGTCCAGCTCGACGTGAACCTCACTGGCGTCTGGCGCCTCGCCAACGCGGCCGTGCCCGCCCTGCTCGACCGACCCGGGCCGCGCCCCGGCCACGCGGCCTTCGTGGCCATCTCGTCCGCCGCAGGGGTGCGGGGCCTGCCGCGGCTGGCGGCCTACTCGGCCTCCAAGCACGGGGTCGTCGGCCTCGTCACGTCGATGGCGGCCGAGCTGGGCCCCTTCGACGTGACGGCCAACGTGGTCTGCCCGGGGTCCACCCGCACGCCCATCCTCGAGGCCAGCGCGCAGGTGTACGGCCTGGCGTCGAGCGAGGAGTTCGTCAGGCACCACCTGCTGCCCCGGCTCCTCGAGCCGGGTGAGATCGCGGCTGCGGTGGCGTTCCTGTGCGGCCCGGCCGGCTCGGCCATCACCGGCGCGGTGCTCCCCGTCGATGCGGGCATGGGCGCCACGTGACCGACGTCGGCGCCGCCGACCCGGCACCGACGTCGCCCGGCTGGCCGGGCCCCTGCACCCTCGATCCCTCGACCCGGCTGCTCGACGGCGGCCGCATCGTCGTGGGCGGCTCGCCCCTGCGCATCCTCCGCCTCACCGATCGGGGGGCGCGCCTCGTCCGCGACCTGACCGCACCCGAGCCTGCGACGGATCCGCTCCCCGCCACCGAGCGGGCGCTGCTGCGGCGCCTGCTCGACGCCGGGATCCTCCACCCGCACCCGCGGCCCCTGTCGCCCGCGGCCCGACCCGAGGTCACCGTCGTCGTGCCCACCTACGACGACGCGGCCGCCCTCGAACGCACGCTGGCGGCACTCACGTGCGGCACCACCCCGATCCGGGAGGTGCTGGTCGTCGACGATGGCAGCGCCGACCCCCGGCCCGTGACGCGTGCCGCTCTGGGCGTGCCTGGCGGTGCTCTGGCACCGGCAGACACGCCCGAAGCGGTCCGGCTGCTCCGCCGGTCGGTGAACGGCGGGCCCGCAGCAGCCCGCAACACCGGGCTGGCCGAGGCCCGCACCGACCTCGTCGCGTTCGTCGACGCCGGCTGCGAGCCCGACCGACGCTGGCTCGAGCGGCTGCTCCCCCACTTCGGCGACCCGGACCTGACGCTCGTCGCGCCGCGCATCGTGGCGACGACCGGCGCGAGGGGTGCCCGGGGCGCGATCGCCGGGTACGAGCGGGGGCGCTCACCGCTGGACCTGGGTGCGAACCCGGGCCCGGTGCGGGCCCGCACCCGCATCTCGTACGTGCCCGCGGCCGCCATGGTCGTCCGCCGTGGCGCCGCAAAGGCGGTGGGCGGCTTCGACGAGACGCTGCGCGTCGGCGAAGACGTGGACCTCGTGTGGCGTGTCGGGCCGGGTCGCTACGAGCCCGCGGCGACCGTGGGCCACGACCACCGCACCGCACCCGGGCCCTGGCTGCGGCGGCGCTTCGACTACGGCACGTCGGCCGCGCCGCTCGCCCGCCGGCACCCGGGCGCGGTGACACCGGTGGGGGTGTCGGGGTGGAGCGCGCTCGCCTGGGGGCTCGTCGCCGCCGGGCAGCCGCTCGCAGGGGTGGGCCTGGCGGCGGCCACCACCGCCCTCCTGGCCCGGAAGCTGCAGACCCTGCCCGAGCCCGGCCGTGAGGCGCTGCGCCTCGGCGCGCGGGGCCACCTCGGTGCCGGTCGGGCGCTCGCCGGGGCCGTCACCCGCGAGTGGTGGCCACTGGCCGCGGGACTCGCGCTGGCATCGCGTCGTGGCCGACGCGCGGTCGTGGCCGCCGCCGTCCTCCCGGCGCTCGCCGACTGGCGGCGCGACCGGCGCTGCACGGGCCTCGACCCGCTGCGCTACGTGGCGCTGCACCTCGCCGACGACGTGGCCTACGGCACCGGCGTCTGGGCCGGCTGCCGCCGCGAGCGCACCGTCGCACCCCTCGTCCCCGACCTCCGCAGCTGGCCCGGCCGCGCCCCCACCTGAGCGCCGTCGACGGCAGACCCCGTCAGGGCTGTGGGGGGAAGGCCGCGCCAACGGCGCGGACCAGGTCGGCGACGAGCTGCGCGAGCAGGCGACGGCCCTCGTCGGCCGACGCACCCGCGGGGTCGCCGAGCACGCCGTTGGCGCTCACGGCAGCCACGCCGTCGACCTCCATCCGGGGCAGCAGCTGCGCGAGCGGCTCGGTCGCGCCCGCCTCCGCGAGGTCGAGGCGGACCCGGTCGGGCGCCACCGCGAGCAGCAGCGACGTCTCGGTGCGGCCTGCGTGGGCATCGGCGCCCGGGAGGGCCCACGACCAGCCGAGCACGCGTCGACCCTCGACCTCGCCCGTCGATGCCGCCCGTCGCAGCGCCGGCACGTTCCCACCGTGACCGTTCACGAGCACCACCCCGCCGAAGGCGTCGGCCGAGCGCACCACCTCCACGAGCACCCGCTCGAGCGCC
>JADGOP010000110.1 GCA_017882935.1 Actinomycetota bacterium | reverse complement strand
GAGCGGCCACGCCAGGTAGAACTGCTCCTCGATCGACAACGACCAGAAGTGGCCGAACAACCCCATGATCGGCGCGGTCCGGTGCGAGATGTCGACCCAGTTCACGAAGTAGAAGGCCATGGCGAGGAGGCCGAGTGGCGTGGTGCGGTGCCCCGAGCTGGGCGCGGCGAACACGGTGGTGAGACTCGCCACGAAGAGGGCGAGGAGGATGAGCGGGTACAGGCGGAGAATGCGCCGGGCGTAGAAGTTGCGCAGGCTGACCGAGCCCATCCCGCGGTGCTCCCTGACGAGCAACGTGGTGATCAGGAAGCCGCTCAGCACGAAGAACATGTCGACGCCCAGCCAACCCCCCCACATGTTGAGCCCGGGCTGGTCGAAGCTCGCGTGGAACGTCATCACCCAGAGGATCGCGATCCCGCGGAGCCCGTCGAGCGAGGGCTGGTAGCCGAGCGTCTCCCACAGCCCATCGGGTTGGGGAGGTGGCTGTTCCGAGGTGGGGGCGTCGGCCTGGTCGGCCACCCGGAGCTCGCTCACGTCGGCGCCGCTGGCCCCGGCGACCGGCGCGGGCTCCCCACGAGGCTCCCGGCGAGCTGGTGTTCCACGGCTCAGGTCTGCTCCGGAGTGGTCGTCAGGTCGCCGTTCATTCCCAGCGAAACGTAGCCGCCGCAATGATGGGCGCGAGGACGGCCCAACAGGCCAGCACGATCCAGGCATGGGTCGGTACCGTGCCCAGCGTCAGGGCGCCGCGGCAGGCGTCGGAGAGGGCCCCGGCCGGAAGGGCCCGCGACAGGGCCCGCAGGGGTGCGGGGAGCTTGGCGAGCGGCACGATCATGCCGCCCAGCAGGAGCAGCACGAGGTAGAGGCCGTTCGCCGCGGCCAAGGTGGTGAGCGCGGGGAGCACGCCCGCCATGAGCAGGCCCAGCCCGGCGAACGCCACGGTGCCCAGCAGCATCGCCCCGATCAGGGCGAGCACCGCGGGGTCGTGCGGGCGCCACCCCAGCAGGTAGGCCTCGGCGGTGAGGATCAGCACCTGCAGGATCTCGATGAGGACGATCGCGAGGGTCTTGGCCGCCAGCAGCTCGCCGCGGCGCAGAGGCGTGACGCCGAGCCGCTTCAGGACCCCGAGCTGGCGCTCGAAGCCGGTGGCGATGGCCAGGCTCACCATGGCGGTGGACATGACCGCCAGGGCCAGGATGCCCGGGAAGAGGAAGCCGATCGGGTCGGCACCGGTCGGCAGGATGTCGACCTTCGAGAAGAACCCGAGGAGCAGCACGGGGATGGCGAAGGTGAGCAGGACCGACTCACCCCGGCGCAGGGTGAGCAGCAGCTCGATGCGCGTCTGCGCGGCGACGCGGCGCCGTCGGCCACCCGGGATCGGCGGGGTGGTGCGGGGGAGGGTGGTGCCGAGGTCGCTCACGCGGCGCCACGGTCGGGTCGATCGGGGCGGCCGTTGCCCGAGGCCGGCCCGTCACCACGGCGGCGTCGCTGCCCGGCGCGGCGGTCGCGGGTGCGCCGGCGGTCGCCGGCCGTGGACTCGCCGGGCACGTCGTCGACGGCGGGGTCGTCGACCGTGATCGCCCGGTGTTCGCCGGTGATGTCGGTGAGCGCCAGGAAGATGTCCTCGAGGCGCTGGCGGCCGGCGCGCAGGTCGGCCAGGGGGAGGTCGCGCTCGGCGAGCCAGGCCGTGAGCGCGGCCACGTTGTTGGGCGTGGGCGGCGCCGACACGCGGTACTCGCCGGCGGTGAGCTCGTCGACGGGGGCGGTGAGCACCTTGCCGAGGGCCGCGGTGTCGAGGCCGGGCGGGGCACCGAAGCGGATCTCCTCGCTGCCCGTGCTCGTCATCAGCTCCGTGGGGGTGCCCTCGACGACCACGTGGCCGTGATCGATGATGACCACGCGGTCGGCCACCTTCTCGGCCTCCTCGAGGTCGTGGGTGGTCAGCAGCACCGCCACGCCGGCGGTGGCCAGGTCGCGCACGATCTGGCGGATGAGCTGGCGGCCGCTCACGTCGATGCCGGCGGTGGGCTCGTCGAGGAAGGCCACCTCGGGCCGGCCGATCAGGGCCAGGGCCAGGGCGAGGCGCTGCTGCTCGCCCCCGGAGAGCTGGCGCCAGGTGCTGGTGCGCCGGTGGGTGAGGCCCACGCGGTCGAGCAGCGCCTCGGGGTCGTCGGGGTTGGGGAAGAAGGCGGCGTAGAGCCGCAGCATCTCGAGGGGCCGGATGCCGGGGTACACCCCGCCCTCCTGCAGCATCACGCCGATGCGGGGCGCCAGGAGCGCTCGGTCGGCGACGGGATCGAGCCCCAGCACCCGCACCGACCCGGCCGCAGGACGGCGGAACCCCTCGAGCGTCTCGACCGTGGAGGTCTTGCCTGCGCCGTTGGGGCCGAGCAGCGCCACCACCGTTCCCAGGTCGGCGTGGAACGAGGCCCGGTTGACCGCCGTGAGCTTCCCGTAGCGCACGACGAGACCGTCGACCTCGATTGCGGACACGGTTTCCGACGCTAGTTGGCCTCCGGCAACCCCTGAAATCGTCTGGAAAACGGGCGAGGTGGGGGACCGAGGCGGCTACCGTGCCCGCCGTGCTCGACATCCGACGCATCCGCACCGACCCCGACGAGGTGAAGGCCGCCCTGGCCCGCCGCGGGATCGACGTGGCCGACGTCGACCGCGTCCACGACCTCGACGCCCGCCGCCGCGAGCTTGCCGCCGAGCGCGACGAGGTCCGCAACCACGTGAAGACGGTGTCGAAGGAGGTCGGCCGGCTGCGGGGCGCCGGCGACGTCGCCGCGGCCGAGGCCCAACAGGCCGAGAGCCGGGCGCTCGGTGAGCGCGAGCGGGCCCTGGCCGACGACGAGGCCGCGGTCGCCGAGGAGATCCGCCAGCTCCTGCTGCGCATCCCCAACACCCCGCACCCGGATGCGCCCGACGGCGCCTCCGACGCCGACAACCCGGTCGTCAAGGTGGTCGGCTTCGATCCCGGGTCGTACCAGCCACATCAGCGGGTGCCCCACTGGGAGACCGGCGCGGCGCTCGGCATCCTCGACAACGAGCGGGCCGTGAAGATCACCGGGTCGATGTTCGTGATGCTGCGCAAGCAGGGCGCCACCCTGTCGCGCGCCCTCTGCCAGCTGGCGCTCGACAACAACGCCGACGCGTTCGAGGAGATCCGGCCGCCGAGCCTGGTCAGCAGCGCCACGCTCACGGCCACCGGCCAGCTGCCCAAGTTCGCCGACGACGCCTACGCCATCGAGCGCGACGACCTCTGGTGCATCCCCACGGCCGAGGTGCCGCTCACGTCCATCGCCTCGGGCGAGCTGCTCGACGAAGCCGACCTGCCCCAGCGGTTCATGGCGTACTCGCCGTGCTACCGCCGCGAGGCCGGCTCGGCGGGCCGCGACACCCGGGGCATGTTGCGCGCCCACGAGTTCGACAAGGTCGAGATCCTGGCCTACGCCACGCCTGCCGAGGCCCCGGCCCTGCTCGACGAGCTGGTGTCCCGCGCCGAGGCCACCATCGCCTCGCTGGGCCTGGCGTACCGCATCATCGAGATCTGCACGGGCGACCTCGGGCAGTCGCACCACCGCTCGTTCGACATCGAGGTCTACGCGCCCGGCTGCGACCAGTGGCTCGAGGTCTCGTCGATCTCCTGGTTCAGCGACTACCAGGCTCGCCGGGCCGACATCCGCTACCGCCCGACGCCGGGCGACGACGGGGCCCGCCGCTCCAACGAGTTCATCCACACCCTCAACGGCTCGGCGCTGGCCGTGCCCCGGGTGTGGGCGGCCATCGTCGAGACCCACCGCAACCCCGACGGCACCGTCACCGTCCCCGAGCCGCTGCTGCCCTACCTCCGCGGCGCCACCGTCATCTCCTGACCCACCCCCCGGGGGGGGTCAGAGGGACTGGCGGGTGGCCTGGTGGACGGCGTCGGGGGTGAGCACTCCGAGGTAGCGGCCGGTGTCGTCGGTGACGGGCACCCAGCCGGCGTCGGCGAGGAGCAGCGACGACAGCGCGTCCTTGAGGGTGGTGTCGCCGGCGACCGCGGGGTCGGGGGCCACCTCGAGGTGGTCGCCCACGGGGTCGGTGGTGGGGTAGCCGTTCGAGCCCGAGGTCCCGATGAAGCCGCTCAGCCGGCCGGCGTCGTCGATCACGACGGCGATGGCCGGGCGCGTGCCGTCGATGCGGGCCCGAGCCTCACCCACGCTCGCGGTGGCGGCCAGGACGGGGGGCACCGCGAGCCCCTCGGCCGACACCGCGGTGACCTCGAGCCGCTTGAGGCCCCGGTCGCTGCCCACGAAGTCGGCCACGAAGTCGGACGCCGGGTGGCCGAGGACCTGCGCCGGGGTGTCGTACTGGGCGAGGTGCCCACCCTGGGCGAGGATGGCGATGCGGTCGCCCAACTTCACGGCCTCCTCGACGTCGTGGGTCACGAACACGACGGTCTTGTTCACCTCGCCCTGGAGGCGGAGGAACTCCTGCTGGAGGCGGTCGCGGGTGATGGGGTCGATGGCCCCGAAGGGCTCGTCCATGAGCAGGACCGGGGGATCGGCGCCGAGCGCCCGGGCCACGCCGACCCGCTGCCGCTGCCCGCCCGAGAGCTGGTGGGGGTAGCGGTCGCGGTACTGGGCATCGAGGCCCACGAGGTCGAGCAGCTCGGCGACCCGGGCCGACACCCGTCCCCGGTCCCAGCCGAGCAGCTTGGGGACGGTGGCGATGTTGTCGCCGACGGTCTGGTGGGGGAACAGGCCGACGTGCTGGATGACGTAGCCGATGCGACGCCGCAGCTGCACGGGATCGACGTGGGTGACGTCGTCGCCGTCGATGAAGATGCGCCCGCTGGTGGGCTCGATCAGCCGGTTGACCATGCGGAGGGTGGTGGTCTTGCCGCAGCCCGAGGGCCCGACCAGCACGCAGATCTCGCCCTCGGGGACGTCGAGGGTGAGGTGGTCGACGGCGACCGCGCCCGATTCGTACTGCTTGGTGACTCCGTCGAGGCGGATCATCGGACTGTTCCTCTCGCCGCACCGGGAGGGTGGTTGGCGCTTCGAGACCAAAAGGCTACCGTTTCGCTCAACTTACCCATCGACGTGGACCGCACCCCGAAGGCCGCTCGGGGCGGTGGGCGTCGTAGACGGGGCTCCGGGGCGCGCGCTGCGGGAGGAGACCGGCATGAGATTCGACGGGCGATCGAGAGCGGGGTCGAAGGTGCGGCGCGGGTTCTCGGGCGCCCGGCTGCCCGGCGGGCGCCGGCTGTCCGGCGGGCTCCGGCTGCCCGGCGGGCGCCGGCTGTCCGGCGGGCTCCCGTGGCTCCGGTGATCCCCGTGCTCGCCGAGGTCACCGACCGGTGGCTCTGGTGGAACTGGATCGACCGCAACCTGGGACTGATCCGTCACGACCTGTGGGTGCACATCGAGCTCACCTTCCTGGCCGTGCTGTTCGGGCTCGTCATCGCGGTGCCGCTCGGGGTGTGGACGTCGCGCCACCGCCGCGCCCGTGGCCCGGTCCTGGGCTTCACCGGCATCCTCTACACCATCCCCTCGCTGGCGGCGTTCGCGTTCCTCATCCCCTACACGGGCATCGGGAACCTCACCGCGCTGATCCCGCTCACCGCCTACACCCTGCTGATCCTGGTGCGGAACGTGGTGGCCGGCCTCGACGCGGTGCCCGCCGAGGTGCGCGAGTCGGCCCAGGCCATGGGCTTCACCCGGCGGCGGCAGCTGGTGAAGGTCGAGCTCCCGTTGGCGCTCCCCGCGATCATGGCCGGGGTGCGGATCGCGACCGTCACCACCATCGGGCTGCTCACCATCGCCGCGCTGGTGGGCCTCGGGGGGCTCGGGAACCTGCTCATGATCGGCCTGAACCGGCCCATCCGCACGGCCGTCACCGTCGGTGCGGTGCTGTCGGTGGCCGTGGCGGTCGTCGCCGACGTGGGGCTCGCCGGCCTCACCCGCCAGCTCACGCCCTGGGTCAACCGGCGCGGCGGAAGCACGGCGCCGGCATGAACTTCCTGGGCTCGGTCGTGTCGTGGTTCCGCCTGCGCGAGAACTGGCAGGGCGCGTCGGGCATCCCCAACCGCCTGGTCCAGCACGCCGAGATCTCGTTCGTGGCGCTGGCGGCCGCGGTGCTCCTGGCCGTCCCGCTGGCCGTGTGGCTCGGGCACAAGCGGCGCTTCGGGCTGCTCTCGGTCAACATCTCGAACATCGGCCGGGCCGTGCCGTCGTTCGCCATCTTGGTGGTCGGCTCGCAGCTCGTGGGCCCGCAGACGGTTCCCGTGGTGGGGTCGTGGTTCGTGTTCGTGGCCCTCGTGGTGCTCGCGATCCCGCCGATGGTCACCAACGCCTACGTGGGCATGGCCGAGGTGCCCGACGACCTCCGCGATGCCGCCCGCGGCATGGGCCTGTCCGACCGGCAGTGCCTCTGGAGCGCCGAGCTCCCGGTGGCGTTGCCCCTGGTGATGGCCGGCGTCCGCACCTCCGCGGTGCAAGTGGTGGCCACGGCCACCATCGCCGCCGAGGTGGGCGCCGGAGGCCTCGGTCGCTACATCGTCGAGGGCCTCTCGCTCGGCCCCACGTACAACCAGGAGGTGTTCGCCGGAGGGCTCCTCGTGGCGCTGCTGGCGCTCACCACCGAGGGCGTCTTCGCCCTGATCCAACGAGCTGTCACCCCGCGCGGACTGCGTCAGACGCGGACCCGTAGAGTGCGGCCCGTCGACAAGACCCCGGTGGGGCCGATGGTCGCCACCGTGGGGGCCGCATGAGCGCGCCCGACACGTCCACCAACCGGAAGGCAACAACCGTGTCCGACTCCCTGACCCCGCAGCTGCGGGCGCCCCGCCGTCGCTGGTCGCGCACGGCCTCCTCCCTCGCCGCTGCTGGTCTGGCGGTGCTCCTCGTCGGGGCCTGCTCGAGCAGCAAGAGCACGAGCTCCGGGTCCACCAGCACCGTTGTAGGTGCGTCCGGCGTCACGCTCAAGTTCAAGGCCCTCGACCCGGGTGGCCCGCTCACGGTGAGCGCCATCAAGAGCGGCACGGTCGACATCGGTGAGCTGTTCACGTTCGCCCCCGCCATCACGAAGAACAAGTGGGTCGTGCTCGAGGACGACCAGCACCTCCAGGCGGCCGACAACTTCGTGCCCGCCATCCGCACCGCCAAGGTCACGCCCGAGATCACCAAGGTGCTCGACCTCGTCGATGGCAAGCTCACGCAGGCCGACGTCGCCGACATGGTCGACCAGGTCGCCAACAAGGGCCAGAACCCCGACGCGGTGGCCAAGACGTGGCTCACCAAGCACAGCGTCCCTGGCAGCCTCACCGCCACCGGCGCGCTCAAGGTGGGC
>JADGOP010000109.1 GCA_017882935.1 Actinomycetota bacterium | reverse complement strand
GTGAGCGCCAGCGTGAGGCCGAGGGCCGCAGCGCCGATCCTGCGGGCCGGACGGCCCGAGGCACCACGGAGCGGGTGGGACCGGCCGGGAACGTCCCGACCGGGGGTGGGAGTGAGGTTCTCGTTCATGTTGCCGCTCACCGTAAGGACCCTGGGTGTCGCCAGAACGATGCCCGGGTGAACGGCAGGTGAACGACGCCGGAACCTTCGGCGTCGGCTGCGAAGGCCCAGCTCAGAGCCGGTGAGGCGCTAGTCGTCCATCAGCCCGTGGAACGAGTCGAGCACCGCGAGGTCGCGGTCGTAGGTGAGGAGCGAGGCGATCTCGGGGACCGGCACCCACACCACCTCGTCGACCTCGTCGCCGGGCTCGAACGGCACCGAGTCGGTCACGGTCATCGTCCAGTAGCGCACCGACTTGGGCCGGCCCTTGCGGTCGACGTAGGCGGTGCGGGTCAGCTCGATGCCGAGCTCGCACACCAGCCCGGTCTCCTCGAGCACCTCGCGCAGCGCGCACTCCTTGCTGGTCTCCCCCGGGTCGCGCTTGCCCTTGGGGAAGGTCCAGTCGTCGTAGCTGGGGCGGTGGATCATCGCGATCTCGACGCGCCCCGCGTCGTCGCGACGCCAGACCAGACCACCGGCGGCACGCACGGCCACGTCGATCTGGTTCACGTCGATGTCGGTGCCGGGCTCCAGGAGCGCCTGCTTGGCCACGTTGATCGCCTCCGCGTCGGTGATCGGTGCCGGAACGACGGGTTCGTTCACGGCTCGTCGTGCTCGTGTCGCCGGGTACGGCTGAGCGCCATTTCCTGGAGACGGAGATGAGTATTCACCGCGCCGCCGTCGGGAACGTGGACCCAGGTGCCGTCGGCCTGAAGCTGCCACGCCAGCACGTCGTCGGCGAGCACGGTGTCGAGCACCTCGTGCAGCCGCGCCTGCTGGTCGGGGTCGTCGACCGGCACCAACGTCTCGACGCGATGGTCGAGGTTGCGCGGCATCATGTCGGCGGAGCCGATGTAGACCGCGGGGCGGTTGGGCCCGTTGCCGTTGGCGAACTGGTAGATGCGGGAGTGCTCGAGGTAGCGACCGACGACCGAGCGCACCCGGATGCGCTCCGAGAGGCCGGGCACGCCGGGACGGAGGCAGCAGATGCCCCGCACGATGAGGTTCACGTCGACCCCCGCGTTCGACGCCGCGTAGAGCGCGTCGATGAGCGCAGGGTCGACGAGGCTGTTCATCTTCATGGTGATGGCCGCGCGCCCGCCGGCCTCGGCCGCCTCGACCTCGCCCGCGACGAGCTTGAGCAGCCCCGAGCGCATGGTGTGGGGCGCCACGAGGAGCCGGCGGTAGCGCACGTTGCGGGCGTAGCCGGTGAGGTAGTTGAAGAGCTGGCTGAGGTCGGCGCCCAGCTCGGCGTCGGCGGTGAAGAGCCCGACGTCCTCGTAGACCTTCGCGGTGCGGCCGTTGTAGTTGCCGGTGCCGAAGTGCGCGTAGCGGCGCAGCCCGCCGGGCTCGTCGCGCACGACCAGCACCGTCTTGCAGTGGATCTTGAGACCGAGCAGGCCGTACGTGACGTGCACGCCCGCCTCCTCGAGCGCGCGTGCCCACTCGATGTTGGCCGCCTCGTCGAAGCGAGCCTTGAGCTCGACCAGGGCGGCCACCTGCTTGCCGCGCTCGGCCGCGCGGATGAGGTTGTGCACGATGGGGCTGTCGCCCGACGTGCGGTACAGCGTGACCTTGATGGCCAGCACCTTGGGGTCGCGGGTGGCCTGGCGGATGAACTCCTCGACCGACGTGGCGAACGACTCGTAGGGGTGCTGCACGAGCAGGTCGCCCGCCTGGATGACGCCGAAGAAGTCGAGCGGGCCGTCGTCGGGCGGGGTGAGCCGGGCCGGCGTCACCGGCACCCACGGCTCGTCCTTGAGGTCGGGGCGCTCGAGGTCCTGCAGCGCCCACAGCCCGCCGAGGTCGACCGGCCCCTCGGCCTCGTAGACGTCGTCCTCGGTGACGTCGAGCTCACGGCAGAGCAGCTCGCGGATCTCGGGGACCATGTTGCGGTCGACCTCGAGGCGCACGGCCCGCCCGAAGCGGCGCCGGCGCAGCTCGAGCTCGACGGCCACGAGGAGGTCGTCGGCCTCCTCCTCCTCGAGCGTGAGGTCGGCGTTGCGCGTGACGCGGAAGGCGAAGTGGTGCTCGATCTCCATGCCCTCGAAGAGGCGGTCGAGGTGGGCCGAGATGACCTGCTCGAGCGGCACGAACCGCTCACCGTCGGGGAGCACCACGAACCGCGGCAGCGTGGCCGGCACCTTCACCCGGGCGAAGCGCCGCTCCTCGGTGAGCCGGTCGCGCACGGTGACGGCGAGGTTCAGCGAGAGGTTGGAGATGTAGGGGAAGGGGTGGCCGGGGTCGACGGACAGGGGTGTGAGCACCGGGAAGATGCGGTTCTCGAACTCCTCGACCAGCACCTTGCGGTCGTCCTCGTCGAGGTCGTCCCAGCTCGACAGCACCACGCCCTTGTCGGACAGGCCCGGCACGACCTGCCCGAGGAACACCTGCTCGAGGCGGGCCGACAGCTCGGTGACCCGGTCGCTGACCGCGAGCAGCTGCTCGGCCGGGGTGCGACCATCGGGGGTGGTGCGGGTGAGGCCTGCCGCGACCTGGTCCTTGAGGCCGGCGACGCGGACCTGGAAGAACTCGTCGAGGTTCTGGCTGAAGATGGCGCAGAACTTGGCCCGCTCGAGCAGCGGCACCGACGGGTCGGCCGCAAGTGCCAGGACCCGCTCGTTGAAGTCGAGCCACGAGAGCTCGCGGTTGAGGAACCGTTGCGAGCCGTCGGCCGCGACCGACGGCTCGCGGTCGGAGGGCGCGAGCAGCCCGGCCGCGGGTGGGCTGTCGCCCGCTGCGTGCTCACGAGGAAGTGCCATCGGCTGCAGGGTACCCCGGGTCGGTGCCGACCAAGAAGGGGGAGCCGGCAGCGTTCACGCGGGCTTCACCGAAACGACGCCCCAGAGACGCCTGCGCGGCCTCTCAGAACAGCTCGGCGGCGCCGACCACCCCGGCGTAGTCGAGCAGCGTCGAGGTGACGAGCCGGACGGGCCGGTTGCCGAACACCTTCTCCTGCACGACGCGCTCGACGCGCGCCACGAAGGGGTCGCCCAGGCGGCCTCCGAGGCCACCGCCGATGACCACCAGGTCGATGTCGACCACGGTCACGACCGAGGCGATCGACAGACCGAGGGCCTGCACTGCGTCGTCGAGCAGCCTGGTGGCGACCTGGTCGCCCGCGTCGAGGGCCTCGGCGAAGATCTTCGACTTCATCCGCTCCTCGCCGGCGAGGTCGACGAGCGCCGAGGGCTCCCCCGCTGCGTGCCGGCGCCGGGCCTCGGCCTCGAGCGCGGCGCGCCCGGCGTAGGCCTCGAGGTGGCCGATGCCCCCGCAGCCGCAGACGCGACCCTCGGGCCAGACCGTGGTGTGGCCGATCTCGCCGGCGCCGCCCGAGTCGCCGCGCCGCAGGTCGCCGCCGAGGATGAGACCGCCCCCCACGCCGGTGCCGACCCACACGGCCAGGAGGTCGGCGGAGCCGGCGGCCGCGCCGTGGGTGCCCTCGCCCAGGGCGGCCACGCTCACGTCGTTGTCGAGCCGGACATGAACGTCGCCCCCGAGCCGCGCCGCCACCATGTCGGCCAGCGCCACGGGCTGGCCGAAGCCGACCAGGTTCGGGGCGTGGGCGAGCACGCCGGCCTCACGGTCGACCTTGCCGGGTGCCCCGATGCCCACGTGCGTGACCTCGACGTCGTTCGCCGCGGCCGTCTCCTCGATGAGCGTGGCGATGGCCTCGACCACCGCCTCGGGCCCGTCGGTGGGCGTGGGCACCTTGCCCGGGTGGTGCGGCTTGCCGTGGTGGACCACCGCGGCCATCACCTTCGTGCCGCCGAGATCGACCCCGACGGTGGCCACGGCCCTCAGGCCTCGTCTTCGGGGACGCCGAGGTCCCACTCGAGGAGCAGGCGCTCACGCTCGGCGTCGCGGACGACGCGCTCACGGTTGCGCCGGAACTGCGGGTCGTGCGGCGGGACCAGCTGGAGCCGGGCCATGACGCGGGCCCGGAAGTCGTCGATGAGGGCCCGGTCGCCGAAGTCGGACTGCACATCCCAGTGAGGCGACACGGGCCCGAGGTAGACGATGCGGGCGTGCCCGACAGGGGCTTCCAGCTCGGGGGTCGGGATCTGGGACATGTCTGCTCCTGCGTGGCGGATGGGCGGTCAAACCCTACCGCCTGGGGCGCGGGCGACCCCCGGCACCAGCGCCGGGACGGTCCGCGGCGGGGGGCAGGGTCAAAACCGGGTCAAGTGACCCCTGCCACCGGCCGCGGCGTGTTACAAGAGCTTTCGCCGCCTCGCGCGATCCTGCCCCCAACGCCGCTCGTACCGGCGAGCGCCAGGGGTCCTCGACGAGCCGCCCGGCGAAGATCCGGGCAAACCCCGGAGCACACGAACGGAGGCGACATGGACCTGACCTGGATGCAACGAGGCAACTGTCGGGAACACCCGCCCGCAACCTTCTTCCCCAGCGACGGGGTGGGGGTCGACCGGGCCCGACGGATCTGCGAGTCCTGCCCGGTGCGGGAGCCTTGCCTGGAGTACGCCCTGGCACAGCACATCGACCACGGCGTGTGGGGTGGGACCTCGGAGCGCGAACGGCGCCGGATCCTGCGCCGCCGGCGCAGCGGTCAGCTCACCGGCGTGTCGTGACGCCGTAGCGGACCTGGTGGGGGGTCAGGCGGAGGTGCTGTCGGACTTCCCGGTGGCGGGCTTCTCGTCCTCTTCGCTCTCGGAGAGCCCCTTCTTGAACTCCTTCTGCGCAGAGCCGAGGGAGCGGGCGAGCTTCGGCAGCGCGGTACCGCCGAACAGCACCAGCACGATGGCCAACACGATGAAGAGCTCGGGTCCTTCGAGGAAGCCGAGAATCAGCGGTGATGTCATGCGGGTCACGGTACACCTCAGAGGTGGGCAGTAGGTCTTCGCGGATCGAGATCCGAAGGGGCGGAGCGCCCAGGAGCGGCACCGGTCCCCTCGGGATCCGGGCCGCTCGTGGGTACCCGTGCTCCCTCGGGACGGGCTCGACAGGTGTTCGGCGCCGCGGCCCGGACGGATGACCACCGGGTGCCGGGCGCGCGACCATGCGGCGTGCTCGAGTGCGTCGTCAACATCTCCGAGGGGCGTGACCAGGACCTGATCGCGCGCCTCGCGGCCGCGGCCGGGCGGGCCCTCCTCGACGTCCATGCCGACGAGCACCACAACCGCAGCGTGCTCACCCTGGTCGGCGAAGACGCGCCGCGGGCGGTCACGCGGGCTGCGGTGGCGGCGCTCGACCTGGGCCGCCACGAAGGCGTGCACCCCCGCATCGGCGTGGTCGACGTGGTGCCGTTCGTGCCCCTCGCGGGCGACGACGCGGCCACCGCGCTCGGGGCACGGGACCGGTTCGCCACGTGGGCGGCCGACGAGCTCGGGGTGCCCACATTCCTCTACGGGCCCGAGCGCTCGCTCCCCGAGGTGCGCCGCGGGGCGTTCACCACGCTGTGGCCCGACCACGGCCCGGCCGCGCCCCACCCCACCGCGGGCGCCATCGCCGTCGGGGCACGGCCCCTGCTGGTGGCCTACAACCTGTGGCTCGCCGCGCCCGACGTGGCGCTCGCCCGCCGCCTCGCCGCCGCGGTCAGGGGGCCGTCGGTCCGGGCGCTCGGGCTGCCGGTGGGCGACCGCGCCCAGGTGTCGCTCAACCTGATCGACCCGGCGACGACGGGCCCGGCGGCCGTGTACGACCTGGTCGACCGGGCCGCACGCCACGCAGGGAGCCACGTGGTCGGCGCCGAGCTGGTCGGCCTGCTCCCGGAGGCGGTGCTGCGGGCCGTCGACGAGGAGCGGTGGGGGCAGCTCGACCTGGCGGCCGGGCGCACCATCGAGGCCCGCCTCGCGGCGGCCGGGCTGGGCTAGGAGGGCGCCGGGGCGGCGCCACGCGCCTGCAACCACCGCACGAAGTCCCCCACCGCGAGGGCCGCCAGGACCACGACGACGGGATCGGCGACGGCGCGGAACCGGAAGTTGCCATAGGTGGAGGCGACGGTGACCAGCACGGCCAGGAGCGAGACGCCGAGGATCCAACGTGGTCCGTGGTCGCGCGGTCGGAAGAAGAGGCCCAGGAGGGCCACCACCGCCAGGAGCTGGAACAGCCGCGTTCCCCACCGGTCCCAGCGGAGGGTGCGACCCTCGAAGCGGGCGAAGTTGACCTGTTGGTCGAAGTGGTACAGCCCGACTGTGCGCAGCACGCGGACCGCCACCACACCCGGGACCTGGCCCGCGTGGTGCAGCGCGTAGCGCACGCCGTCGTTGCGCAGCACCGTGGCCGCCTGGGCCTCGTTCTGCCCGCGCGTGATGACGAAGCCCGAGAAGCACCGTCCCTGCGGGTCGACCTGGTTGCCGCCGACCACGTTGACGTTGGTGACCCAAAGCCCCTTGAACGGGCCGCGGTAGGCGCCGTCGCAGTTGGCGCCGCGCAGCGCAGACCCGACGTTGTCGGAGATGGGGACGAACTGGTGGAACGTCAGCCAGTTGCGCACCGTCCAGGGGGCGAGCACCAGCACCATGGCCCCGAACGCCAGCGCCGCGCACGAGAGCTGGCGCCGGACGCCCCCGTGCTGGTGCACCGCCAGCGGCACGATCAGCAGCACGCCCATGAGGAGGACCTCGATGCGCACCAGGCCGCCGAGCGCCGCGAGCGCACCCAGCAGCACCCACGACCAGGTGCGGGGTCGGTCCCAGACGGACACCGCGGTGAGGACGATGGCCATGCCCAGGAACGCCGCCAGCGGTTCGGACAGCGCGGACGTGTCGGTGGACCACATCGCAGGTTGGAGCGCGGCGAGGCCGGCTGCGCCGAGCCCGACGGCATCACCTCCGAAGCGTCGGGCGACCAGCCCGACCAGGCCCACCGTGAGGCTTCCGACCACGCACAGCAGCCGCCGCTGCCAGGTCTCCGACGAGATCCCGACGACGTCGGCCGCCGCCAGGAACGCGGGGAACACGGGCGGGTACTCGGCGGTCGCCACGTGCCGGCCCTGTCGCTGGAGGTCGAACGGGCGGATGTAGCCGCGGCCGTGCGCCAGGTTCGTGCCGAGCAGCCGGTAGGCCGCGGCGTCGGTGACCGTGGGCGGTGGCGGGATGGGTGACGCGGTGGCGTCGAGCACGTAGAGCCGGATGCCGAGTGCGCCCAGGACGATCAGGCACAGCAGCAGCAGCGTTCGCCCTCGAGGCAGCAGTCGGGGGGCCGGCCGCGGAGGTTCCTCGACG
>JADGOP010000108.1 GCA_017882935.1 Actinomycetota bacterium | reverse complement strand
CGGCCGACGACGGGGCGTCGAGGGTGGCGCCGGCTGCGCGTGCAGGAGCGCGGTGCGGTGCGCCCGCGGCTCGATGGTTCGCGCCGTGGGCCTCGAGGACGACGTGCCCGTTGATGCCGCCGAAGCCGAAGGCGTTGACGGCGGCCAGGCGGGACGGGGAGTCCCACGGCTCGGCTTCGGTGACGAGGCGGAAGCGCCCGCCGGCCAGACCGGGGTGCGGCTCGTCGACGTGGAGCGTGGGTGGCAGCACGCCGTGGTGCAGCGCGAAGGCGGCCTTGGCCAGTCCGGCGGCCCCGGCCGCGGGCATGGTGTGGCCGATCATCGACTTCACCGACCCCAGCCCGGCGGTGGGCCGACCGTCGTCGGGCGTGCCGAACACCTCGCGGAGGCTCTCGAGCTCGGCGCCGTCGCCCGCGGGGGTGGCCGTGCCGTGCGCCTCGACGAGGCCCACGGTCGCGGGGTCGAGGCCGGAGCGCTGCCACGCCTGCCGCAGGGCGAGCACCTGACCGGCGGGACGCGGGCTCATGAGGCTCGTGGCGCGGCCGTCGCTGGCCACGCCGGTGCCGCGGATGACGGCGTAGACGCGGTCGTCGTCGCGCTCGGCGTCGGCGAGGCGCTTGAGGGCGAACAGGCCCGTGCCCTCGCCGATGAGGATGCCGTCGGCGCGCCGGTCGAACGGCCGGATCGAGCCCGCCTGCGAGAGGGCGTTCAGCTGCGAGAACACGCTCCAGATGGTGAGGTCGTGGCAGTGGTGCACGCCGCCGGCCACCACCAGGTCGCAGCGACCCGACGCGAGCAGGTCGACCGCCTGGTCGACGGCCACGAGCGAGCTCGCGCAGGCCGCGTCGACCGTGTACGCCGGCCCCTGGAAGTCGAGGCGGTTGGCGATGCGCGAGGCGGTGAGGTTCGGCACCAGGCCGATCGACGACTCGGGTCGCACCGGCCCGAGCTGGGCCTGGAACTCGGAGCGCACCTGCTCGAGGCGGTCGTCCGAGATCTCGGGCAGCAGCGCCCGCACCGTCTCCACGAGCTGCTGGGCCGTGGTGGTGCGCTGTGCCAGCCGGGCCACCCCGGGGGTGAGGTAGCCCCCACGTCCGATGACCACGCCGATGCGCTCGGGGGCCAGCCGGTCCTGCGGCGAGCCGGCATCGTCGAGTGCGGCCGCGGCGGTGGCCAGCGCGAGCAGCTGGTCGGGCTCGGCCCCGTCGACCGCGACCGGCATGATGCCGAACCGCGTGGGGTCGAAGGTGGCGAAGGCGTCGACGAAGCCGCCACGGTTGCAGGCGATGCGGTCGGGCGAGGTGGAGGCGGGGTCGAAGTACACCGGGTCCCACCGGGCGGCCGGCACCTCGCTGATGGCGTCGTGGCCCGACTGCACGTTCTGCCAGAACGTGCGGGCGTCGGGCGCGCCGGGGAACACGCAGCCGATCCCCACGATGGCGACCGCGCGCGCCGCGAGGTCGGTCACGGGGCCGCCGTGGTGGCCGGGGTGGCGAAGGGGCTGCCGTGGTGGGCGCGCATGACCACGGCCTGCGCCGGACCGTCGGGGCCGGCCCGGAGCTCGTCGAGCAGCGCCCTGACCCCGTCGGCCACCTCGATGAGGCCGATGCCGCGGCGCCGGTACTCGCGCTCGAGGTCGTCTGACACCATGCCTGCCCCCTGCCAGGGGCCCCAGTCGACGCTGACGACCCGGCCGACGCGCTGGACGTTGGCGATGCGGGCCAGGCCGTCGAGCGCGTCGTTGGCCGCGGCGTAGTCGACCTGGCCGCGGTTGCCGAAGACCCCGCTGACGCTGCCGAAGAAGACCACGAACCCGGCGTCGTCGCGGACGTGGTCGAGGATGGTGTGGGCGGCGTCGACCTTGGTTGCGAAGACGCGCTCGAACCCCTCGGTGGTCTTGTCGCGGATGAACCGGTCGTCGAGCACCCCGGCACCGTGCACGACGCCGTCGAGGCGGCCGTGGCGCTCGTAGACGCCGTCGATGAGCGCACCGAGGGCCTGCGTGTCGCGCACGTCGAGGGCGTGGTACTCGACGTGCACCCCGAGGGCGGCCAGCTCGTCGAGCGTGGCGCGGATCTCGCGCGCGCCGAGCAGCCGTGAGCACTCGGCCTCGATCTCGGCAGGGGTGCGCAGCTCGCCCAACTCGAGGAGGGCGCGGCGCAGGTCGGCCCTGCCTGACGCGGGCGCGGTGCGGGGGTCCTCGGGCCCGGGCAGCGCCGAGCGGCCGACGAGCACGAGCGCACAGCGGGACTCGGCGGCGAGCGCCAGGGCCACCTTGGCCGTGATGCCCCGCGCACCGCCGGTGACGAGCACCACCGACTCGGGTCCGAGCGGGAGCGGAGGTCGGTGGGTGCCCGGGAGAGCGGCGCGGGCGACCAGCTCGGAGCTGACCCGGGCAGCGCCGTGCCAGCCCACCTCGACCGGCCCGCCGGAGTCGAGCAGCTCGCCGACGACGAGGTCGGCGACGTGCTCGGGGGTGTCGGTGGCCGTGCCGGGGTCGATGTCGACGGCGCGGACGTGGGCGTCGGGGAACTCGGCCGCGAGCGTCTTCATGAGCCCACGCGCGCCCGTGGCGGCACGCCGGCGCGCGCCGGGATCGCCGGCCTCGCCGTTGACCGACAGCGCGAAGTGGCCACCGCTCCCGGTCACGGCCACCAGCCGGCTGGTGCCGCCGAGCGCCGCGTGGCGCAGCGCGGGGAAGAGCAGGCGGGCGTCGTGGGGCGTGTGGGCGTGCCCGGAGCCCAGGTGGATCAACCCATCGGCGGTCGCGAGCGCGTCGAGCAGGGACTCGGGGAGGTCGTCGCCCGGCGGCTGCGCCAGTACCTGGGCGTGGGCGCCGAGCGTGGTCAGGCGGGCGGCCACAGCCTCAGCCAGCGCCGACCCCTCGTCGGCCAGGACCACGAAGCGGCTGCCGGCGATGGAGACCCCGTTGGCCGCCGGCGGGAGCAGCGCCAGCTCGACCTCGTAGCGCACCGCTGCGGGGGGCACGTCGGGACCCGCTTCGGGGTCGGGGGTGGGCTCGACCGTGCCCGGCTCGAAGCCTCCCTGGCCGGTCGCCCCGCTGTGGTCGTCGATCCAGGACACGATGCCGCGCAGCGTCTTGATCTGGGCCAGCTCCTCGACCACCGCGTCGTCCATCGACGAGGCATCGATGCCCGGGAGCCCGATGGTGTCGGCCAGCTCCGCCAGGATCTCCATGCGCTTGATCGAGTCGATGCTCAGGTCGGCCTCGAGGTCGAGGTCGGGATCGAGCATGTCGGCCGGGTAGCCGGTGCGGTCGCTCACCACACCCAGCACCGCCGCCAGCAACGCCTCACCCGACGGCACCGAGGTTGCCGGCACCTCCGGAGCAGCAGCCGCCTCGGTCGTCGCGACCGGCGCGAGGGAGGGCGCGACGGTGGCCGCCTCGATGACGGGTCCCAGGTCGGGCGCGGTCCCCGGAGCGGCGCCGAGGTAGCGGAGCATGACGTCGCGCTCGGCGGCGACCAGCTCGCGGATGCTGCGGAGGTACTCGAGCACGGTGGCGTCGGGCTCGCCGCCGGGGGCAGCGGGCGCAGGGCCCCCGGCCAGGGTGACGACCGGCCTCGCGTCGGCGGGCTGCAGCGAGTTGGGCACCGACGCGCCGCTCGCGTCGCGGACCAGGTGGCCGTTGACCGACCAGCCGGGCACGGGCGCGGGCAGGGCGCGGACGTCGAGCACCCTCGCCCGCTCGTCGAAGAGGAGCGACGGGTCGACCGGCACGCCCGCCGTGGCCAGCGCCCCGACGGCCAGCAGCAGGCGGCGGATGCCGTGCTCGCCGGACGCGTCACACGCGATGGCCGTGTGGGGACGGTCGCCCAGGATCTTGCCGACCAGCTGGGTGAGGACCCGACCGGGGCCGGCCTCGACGAAGACCCGGATCCCCGCTGCGTACATGCCCTCGACCTGGTCGACGAAGTGCACCGGACTGGCCACCTGTCCGGCCAGCTGGGCCCGGATCGCGGCCGGCTCCCCGGGGTAGGGGGCGCCGGTGGTGGTCGACCACACGGGCACCCGGGGCGGCGTCACGTCGACGGTGTCGAGCCGCTCGGCGAGCAGCGTGGCCGCCCCCGCGATGACCGGGCTGTGGAAGGCGCACGACACGGCGATGCGCTTGGCGCTGACACCATCCTCGAGCAGCGCGTTGACCGCTGCGTCGACCGATCCGGTGGGCCCCGACAGCACGGCCTGCCGCGGCGCGTTGTGGTTGGCGACCACCAGGTCGGGCCACGGCGCGATGCGGGCCGTGAGCTCGTCGACCGGCAGGCTCACGGCGGCCATGGCGCCGGCGTCGTCGCTCATGACCGACGCTGCGGACACGATGGCCTGGCCCCGCGCGTCGCTGAGGTCGAGCAGGGTGGCGTCGTCGAACGAGCCCGCCACCGAGAGCGCCACGAGCTCGCCGTAGCTGTGGCCTGCGAGGCCCGCGGGACGCACCCCGAGGCCGGCGAGGACGCGCGTCATGGCCAGGCCGGCGATGCCGAGCGTGGGTTGGGCGTTGCGGGTGTCGGTGATGGCGGCCTGGCGGCCCTTGCGCTCGTCGGGGGTGAACACGGCCGGAGGGAAGAGCACGTCGGCCCAGCGCTCGCCCGTGACGAGGAGGTCGTCGAGCCACGGGAAGGCCACGAACAGGTCGGCGAGCATGTCGGGGCGCTGGCTGCCCTGCCCGGGGTAGAGCAGGCCCACCGCAGGCCCGGCCTCATCGGTGGCGTGGTCGGTGGCCGCCACGAACACTCCGGCCGCCAGGTCGTCACCGGCCCGCAGCGCCGCGAGCTTGGCCGCGAGGTCGGGGAGGTCGTCGGCGACGACCGCGGCCTGGACGCGGCCGCGACCGGCCTGCGAGACGGTGCAGGCGAGGTCGCGGAGCTGGTGTCGCTGCGCCTGTGGGTCGGTGCGAAGGATCTCGGCAACGAGGCCCGCCAGCTCGGCGACACGCTCGTCGGCGGCCGCCCGCGTGGGCGCCCGGAAGAGGAACAGCTCGGCGGGCCACTGGGTGAGGCCGTGGCGCGGGGGCTCCCCGCCGCGGTGCGAGCTGAGCACGACGTGGAAGTTCGTGCCACCGAAGCCGAAGGCGCTCACCCCGGCGCGGCGATCGGCCGCGGGCCAGGGGTGGGCCCGGTCGAGGAAGCGGAAGGGGCTGGTCTTGGCGTCGTAGGCCGCGTTGGGGGAGGTGAGGTTGACGGTGGGTGGCAGCACGCCGTGGTGGATCGCCCGAGCCGCCTTGATGACGCCGGCCAGCCCCGCCGCGCACTTGGTGTGGCCGATCTGGGACTTCACCGAGCCGAGCACGCACGACTGCGGCGACGCGCCGTACTCGCCGAAGATCTCGGTGAGGGTGGCCATCTCGGTGCGGTCGCCGACCACGGTGCCGGTGCCGTGCGCCTCGACCAGGCCGAGGGTGGCCGGCGGGCGGGCCGCCTGGGCGTGGGCGCGCGCCACGGCCCGCTGCTGACCCTCCTTGCGGGGCGCGGTGAGCCCGAGGTGGCGGCCGTCGCTCGATCCGCCGATGCCCTCGAGCACCGCGTAGATGCGGTCGCCGTCGCGCTCGGCGTCGGCGAGGCGCTTGAGCACGACGCAGGCGATGCCCTCGCCCAGAGCGATGCCGTCGGCGGAGGCGTCGAACGGCTTGCACTGGCCGGTGGGGGACAACGCCCGGACCGACGAGAAGAGGAGGTAGTCGGCGATGCCGTTGTGGAGGTCGGCCCCGCCACACAGCACCAGGTCGCTGTTGCCGAGCTGCAGCTCCTTGCACCCGGCGTCGAGCGCGGCCAGCGAGGAGGCGCACGCGGCGTCGACGGTGTAGTTGACCCCGCCGAGGTCGAGGCGGTTGGCGATGCGGCCGGCGATGACGTTGGTGAGGACGCCGGGGAAGGAGTCCTCGGTGAGCTCGGGCAGGAAGTCGTCGAGCGCCGGGGGCAGGTCGCCCGCCAGGCCCGGGAAGGTGGCCCGGAAGCCGTAGGCGCCGGCCAGGTCGGTGCCGCTCTCGGCCCCGAACACCACCGAGGCCCGGTCGCGGTCGAACTCACGCTCCGCGTAGCCGGCGTCGGCCAGGGCCTGCGCGGCCACCTCGAGGCTCAGCAGCTGCACCGGCTCGATGGACGCCAGGGAGTTGGGCGGGATGCCGTAGGCGAAGGGGTCGAACCCCACCTCGGGCACGAAGCCGCCCCACTTCGAGGGGGTGGTCTCACCGGGGGTGCCGTCGGGGTCGAAGTAGCGGTCGACGTCCCACCGTTCGGGCGACACCTCGGTGATGCTGTTGGTGCCCGCCACGATGTTGGCCCACAGCGCGTCGGTGCTGCTGGCGCCCGGGAAGATGCTGGCCATGCCCACGATCGCGATGTCGAGCGGGGGCGCGACCACCGGCTGGAGGCCGGGGCCGGCCCCGTGCCGGGTGGCGGCCTCGGCGAGGACGTCGACGCTGCCGGCGCTGACGTCGTGGTGCAGCTCGGCGATGGTGGTGACGCCGGCGCGCAGCGTGGCGACCTGACCGATCATGAACATGCCCTCGCGGGCCTGCGTGGCGTCGTCGAGCTCGACCAGGTCGTCGCCCGAGCGCTCGACACCCTTGCTGGCGATGCGGAGCCGGCCCAGGTTGAGCTTCTCGAGGTCGGCCCACATCGCCTTGCTGTCGGCCCCGGTGCGCTGCAGCTCGGCCTTGCGCTCGGCGAAGGTGCGCACGTAGTCGGTCTCGACGCAGCGGGTGGCGTGGCCGGGTGAGGTCTCGAGCAGCACGGTGCGCTGGCAGTCGGCAGCGACGGACTGGAAGCGGGCGGTGATGGCACCTCCCGCCACGGCTTCCTGGGTGAAGAGGTAGGCGGTGCCCATCAGCACCCCGATGTGGGCGCCCCGAGCGGCCAGCGGCGCGGCCGCGGCCGCAGCCATGGCAGCCGAGGTGGCGTCGTGGATCCCACCGGCCAGCAGGACCTCGAGCTCCTCGGGCCGGTCGAAGGCGAGCAGCTGCTCGATCTGGCTCTCCCAGAGGGGGAAGCTGGCCCGCGGCCCGACGTGACCGCCGCACTCGCGGCCCTCGAACACGAAGCGGCGGGCGCCCTCCTTCACGAAGCGGTCGAGCAGCCCGGGGGAGGGCACGTGGAGGTAGGTGGCGATGCCCACCTCCTCGAGGGGCTCGGCCTGCGACGGGCGACCCCCGGCGATGAGCGCGACCGGCGGGCGGATGTCGTGCACCACCTCGAGCTGCTGGTTGCGCACCTCGGGTGGGACGAACCCGAGGATGCCGACGCCCCACGGACGGTCGCCGAGCAGGTCGGCCGTCTGCTCGAGCAGGCGCCGCACCTCGGGACCGGTCATGAGCGCGAGCGCGAGGAAGGGGAGGCCGCCGCCCGCCGACACCGAGGCCGCGAACT
>JADGOP010000107.1 GCA_017882935.1 Actinomycetota bacterium | reverse complement strand
CCACTTCGGCGCGGGGTTCGTGCCGGTCCGCAAGGCGGGCAAGCTGCCGTGGCAGATCGAGCGCGAGGAGTACGAGCTCGAGTACGGCACCGACCTGCTCGAGGTGCACCGCGACGCGGTCCGACCGGGGGAGCGCGTGCTGATCATCGACGACGTGCTCGCCACGGGCGGCACCGCGGCGGCCACCGCCCGCCTCGTCGAGAAGCTGGGGGGTGAGGTGATCGGCTTCGGCTTCGTCATCGAGCTGCTGTTCCTCGGCGGCCGGGCCCAGCTCGGCAGCGTGCCGGTGCACTCGCTGGTCACCTATGCCTGAGCGCCGCCGCGTGGCGAGGGTGGGCGCGGGGGCCGCGCTGGTCGGGGCCCTGGCCGTGGCGGGGTGCTCGTCGGGCTCCTCGCACGGCGCGGCGGCCACGTCCACCACGGGGCGTCGGGCCGGCCTGCCGCCCTCCGACCAGGCTTCGTTGAAGGCCGTCGTGGCGCCGATCCTCGCCCGCTTCGGCGACGACGTGCAGCGCGTCGAGGTCGAGACCAACCCCACACCCGACCACCACGTGATGCTCAGCCTGTACGCCCGCCCGCGCGACGCCCGCACCCCCGACCAGTACGCCACCGGCCTGGCGCCGCTGACCAGGGCCGTGGTCCCGATCCTGCTCGCCCGCTACCCCGGGCTGTACTCGGTCGACCTCTGTCAGGAGGCGCAGCACCCGCCGGCCGACGTGGCGGAGCCGCCGCCGCTCACCCGCGTCTACGTCACCCGACCCAAGTCGGCCGCGGTCCGCTGGGACCAGCTCGACCTGCCCGCCATCCGCCGACAGGCCCGCAGCACCGACCCGTCGATCGAGATCTACGTGGACCCGGTGGTGGCCGGGTCGGCGACCTTCCGCGCCGCCAAGCCCGCGAGCTGACCGCCGGGAGGGCCGCGGCTTCACGACGTCCGCGTTCTGGGTGGGAATCGGCGTGCCCCAGCACGCTGATCCCCACCCAGAACCGGTGCAGGTGGGTCAGCCCGTGAAGGTGGGCGTGGCCGGCACGGCGGTGGCCGGCGCGGCGGCGACCGTGGTGGAGGTGACCGCCGCAGTGGTGGTGGTCGTGGCGGCGGTGGTGGTGGTCGTGGTGTCGGCCGGGTCCACGACCGTCACGGCGACGTTCACGTAGGTGAAGTTGTTGGTCTCGCCGATGCACCGCGCCCACACCGTGAGCTTGTCCCCGGTCTTGGCGGTGGGGGGAGCGGTCATCGTGTCGGTCCAGGCACCGGCAACGTCGGGCGTCGCGTCGACGTTGTCGACCGTGGGCCCGACCGGCTCGACGTTGGTCCCGCTGAAGTCACCCGCGAACAGCTCGAGGGCGACGGTGCCACCCCCCGTGCAGTTGGTCCCGGCGATCGTGAGCGTGCCGCCCGGTGCGACCGGGTCGGGCGTGACCGTGAACGGCGAGACGGTGATGCCGGCGGAGGCAGGCGCCCCGCCCATCACCAGGCCTGCGACCGCCAAGGTGCCGGCGACCGCCATGGTGCGGACGGAGCGGAGGGTGCGGGACGATCGGGAGCTGCGCATGCGTGCGCCTTTCGCAAGGGGTCAGCGACGTCGCTGGTGAAGGCCATGAACCTAGTGCCACGAGGCCGCGCCACGTGGCACGGCCCGCGGCCGGCCGGCCGGCCGCGATGCGTGGCAACCGCCCGGTCCCGTGGCATCCTGTGGAAAGCGTCCCGCCGAGCCCAGAAGGAGCGCGCTGATGCCCACCGTCGACCGGGTCCTGCCCTGGCGACGGACGACCGCGCCCCCGGCCATCGAGGTCGAGCCGCTGGTCAGCGCCTACCGCAGCCGCCACCCCAAGGCCTCGGTGGAGCTGTTCGCCCGGGCCTACGAGCGGGCCCGCGACGCGCACGCCGGGCAGATCCGCAAGTCGGGAGAGCCCTACATCCAGCACCCGCTGGCCGTGGCCCGCATCGTGGCCGAGCTCGGCCTCGACGACACCACCATCGCGGCGGCGCTGCTGCACGACGCCGTCGAGGACACCGGCATCAGCCTGGCCGACCTCGAGGCCGAGTTCGGCCCCGACGTGGCCGCCATCGTCGACGGGGTCACCAAGCTCGACCGGGTGCGCTTCGACTCCAAGGAGGCGCAGCAGGCCGCCACCATGCGCAAGATGCTGGTGGCGATGGCCAAGGACCTCCGGGTCCTCATCATCAAGCTCGCCGACCGGCTCCACAACATGCGCACCCTGGCCGCCCTACCGGAGTGGAAGCAGGAGCGCATCGCCCGCGAGACACTCGACATCTACGCGCCGCTCGCGCACCGCCTTGGCATGCAGGAGGTCAAGCAGCAGCTCGAGGACCTCGCCTTCGCCACGCTGCACCCCAAGCGCTACGCCGAGATCGACCAGATGGTGGCGCAGCGCGCGCCCGAGCGCGACCTCTACCTGTTCCAGGTGCTCGAGCAGGTCCAGGAGCGGCTGCAGGAGCTGCGCATCGACGCCGACGTGAGCGGCCGGCCGAAGCACCTCTGGAGCATCTACGAGAAGATGGTCGTGAAGGGTCGCGACTTCGACGACATCTTCGACCTGGTGGGCATCCGGGTGCTCGTCGACTCGGTGAAGGACTGCTACGCGGCGCTGGGCTCCATCCACGCCACGTGGAAGCCGGTGCAGGGCCGGTTCAAGGACTACATCGCGATGCCCAAGTTCAACCTCTACCAGTCGCTGCACACCACCGTCGTCGGGCCGCTGGGCAAGCCCCTCGAGGTGCAGATCCGCACCCGCGAGATGCACCACCGCGCCGAGAACGGGGTCGCCGCGCACTGGGCCTACAAGGACGGCGAGGCCGACGGCAACGACCAGGTCTGGCTCAACCGCATCGTCGACTGGGAGTCGGAGACGTCCGACCCGGCCGAGTTCATGGCCAACCTCAAGGTCGCCCTCGACCAGGACGAGGTCTACGTCTTCACGCCCAAGGGCCGGGTCATCACCCTCAGCCTGGGCGCCACGCCCATCGACTTCGCCTACGCCATCCACACCGAGGTGGGGCACGCGTGCGTCGGTGCCCGGGTGAACGGCCGGCTGGTCGCGCTCGACTACCGGCTCAGCTCGGGCGACACCGTTGAGATCTTCACCTCCAAGGTCGAGGGCACGGGGCCGTCACGCGACTGGCTGGGCATCGTGGCCACGCCCCGCGCCGGGTCGAAGATCCGCCAGTGGTTCTCACGCGAGCGGCGCGAGGACGCCATCGACGCAGGGCGCGACGACCTCCTCAAGGCGCTGCGGCGGGCCGGCCTGCCCGTGCAGAAGCTGGCCCACACCACCCTCGAAGAGGTGGCCACGTCGCTCAACTACGTCGAGGTCGACGCCCTCTACGCCGCCATCGGCGAGCACCACGTGTCGGCGGCCTCGGTCGCGGCCAAGGTCGAGCGGGTGCTGCGCAGCGGCGATCCCGAGGTCGAGGAGCAGTTGCCCGCCACGGTGCAGGCGCGCCGGCACACGCCGTCGGTCCGCCCGACCGCGGGGGTGCACGTCGAGGGCCTCGACGACGTGCTGGTGCGGCTCTCCCGTTGCTGCACGCCGGTGCCCGACGACGAGATCATCGGCTTCGTCACGCGGGGCCGCGGCGTGTCGGTGCACCGCGCCGACTGCGCCAACGCGGTGTCGCTGGCCGTCGACCAGACCGCCCGGCTCATCGACGTGGAGTGGGACGAGCACCAGGGCGGCGTGTTCGTCGCCTCCATCGAGGTGAAGGCGCTCGACCGCTCCCGCCTGCTGCGCGACGTGTCGGCCGCCGTGGCCGACCACCACGTCAACATCCTCGCCTGCCAGGCCACCACGGGCTCCGACCGCATCTCCAAGATGCGGTTCGACTTCGAGCTGGGCGACCCGTCGCACCTCGGTGCCGTGCTGCGCACCATCAAGGGCATCGACGGTGTGTACGACGCCTACCGGGTCGTCCCCGGCCACGGCTCCTGACCCGGCTGGGCGCGGCCCGGACGTAGACCCTGCGCACCACCGACCTCGCCTCCCGATCCATCGGATCGGCCGGGCCGTCGGCGCGAGGCGGCACAACCCATTCGGGGGCCTCCGGGGGGCTCCGGTAGCCTCGCTCGCCGTGTCCGACTCCGCTCCCCTCAAGGCCCCGGTGGGCACCCGCGACGTGCTCCCACCGGAGACGGGGCGCTGGCAGGCGCTGATCACGCGCTTCGCGGGGCAGGTCGAGGCCGCCGGCTACGGGCTGCTGCAGTCGCCCATGTTCGAGGACGTCGCGGTGTTCCAGCGCATGGGCGAGGGCACCGACGTCGTCCGCAAGGAGATGTACGACTTCGACGACAAGGGCGGCCGGCGCATCGCGCTGCGTCCCGAGGGCACGGCCTCGGTCGCCCGGGCGTTCGTGCAGCACCACCCGGCCACCCCCTGGAAGGTCTGGTACGCCGCGCCGAGCTTCCGCTACGAGCGCCCCCAGGCCGGCCGCTACCGCCAGCACCACCAGCTCGGCCTCGAGGCACTCGGCCCGGCCGACCCCGACCTCGACGTCGAGGTCATCGCCCTGGCGTGGGACTACCTCTGCTCCCTCGGGCTGCGGCAGGTCCGCCTCCTCGTGAACTCCATGGGCACCCGCGACGACCGCGCCGCCTACGTCGAGCTGCTCCGCGACTGGCTCGCCGATCGGCCCGACCAGCTCGACCCCGCCGACCGCGACAAGGTCACCGACCACCCCATGCGGGTCCTCGACTCGAAGCGCCCCACCACACAGGCGGTGGCCGCCGAGGCGCCCCACATCACCCACCACCTGTCGCCCGAGGGCAACCTCCACTTCGACCGGGTGCGTGCCGGGCTCAAGGGCCTGGGCATCCCGTTCAGCATCGAGCCGCGCCTGGTGCGGGGGCTCGACTACTACACCCACACCACGTTCGAGTTCGTCTCCGACGCGCTCGACGCGGCCCAGAGCACCGTGCTGGGCGGCGGCCGCTACGACGGCCTGGTCGAGGAGCTCGGCGGTCCCCCCACCCCGGGCATCGGCTTCGGGTCGGGCATCGAGCGCGTGCTGCTGGCGTGCGACGCCGAGGGCGTCTTCCCCACCCCCGACCCCAGCGTCGACGTGTTCGTGGTCGACACCAGTGGGGGAGCCGAGGCGCTGCGCCTCACCACCGAGCTGCGCCGTGCGGGCTTCCGGACCGACCGCGCCTACGACCAGCGCTCCATGCGGGCGCAGATGAAGGCCGCCGACCGCTCCGGTGCGGCGGTGGCCGTCATCGTCGGCGAGCGCGAGCTGGCCGAGGGCGTGGTGGGGCTGCGACGGCTGCGGGGCGACATCACCGAGGGCGACGGCGCCCAGGAGCGCGTCGGCCGCACCGACCTGCTGGCCGAGCTCCGCGCGGTGCTGCCCGAGCCCGCCACCCGGGCTGCCGCCGATCGTGCCGCAGCCGCCCACCTCCCGGAAGCCGAGCCGTCGTGACCGACCCCACACCCCCCACCGCGCCCACCCTCGCCTTCACCGGCGTCGCCCAGGGTCTGCGCACCGACTACTGCGGCGAGCTGCGGGTGGCCGACGTGGGCCGCACGGTGTCGGTGGCCGGCTGGGTGGCCCGGCGGCGCGAGCACGGCGAGCACCTGGCCTTCATCGACCTGCGCGACCGCACCGGCATCGTGCAGTGCGTCGTCGACGGGGCCGCCGACCTGCGCAGCGAGTACGTGGTGCGGATCACGGGCGTGGTGCGGCACCGGCCGGAGGGCACGGTGAACGCCGGGCTGGGCACGGGTGAGGTGGAGGTCGGCGACTGCACCGTCGAGGTGCTCTCGGTGGCCGAGCCGCCGCCGTTCCCGCTCGACGACCGGCGCGAGGTCGACGAGAACCTCCGGCTGCGCCACCGCTACCTCGACCTGCGCCGCGACCGCATGCAGCGCAACCTCCTCGCCCGTTCGAAGGTCAACAGCGCCATCCGCACCGCGGTCGAGCGGCAGGGCTTCGTCGAGGTCGAGACGCCCATGCTCATCGCCTCGACGCCCGAGGGCGCCCGCGACTTCATCGTGCCGTCGCGCCTCAGTCCCGGGTCGTTCTACGCGCTGCCGCAGAGCCCCCAGCTGTTCAAGCAGCTCGCCATGGTCGGTGGCCTCGACCGCTACTACCAGATCGCCCGCTGCCTCCGAGACGAGGACCTGCGTGCCGACCGGCAGTTCGAGTTCATGCAGCTCGACCTCGAGGCCAGCTTCGTGGGGCAGGAGGAGGTGCTCGGCTTCATCTCCGAGGCCGTCGTGGCCGCCGTGGCCGCGGTCACCGGTGAGCCCCCGCCCGAGATCGGCCGCATGACCTGGCTCGAGGCGCAGGAGCGCTTCGGGTCGGACAAGCCCGACGTGCGCTTCGGCCTCGAGCTGGTCGAGCTCACCGAGGTCTTCGCCGCCACCGAGTTCAACGCCTTCAAGGCGCCGTGCGTGAAGGGCATCCGGGTGCCGGGCGCCGCCGCCGACTTCGGGCGCAACAAGCTCGACGACCTCACCGCCCAGGCCAAGCGCTGGGGGGCCAAGGGCCTGGTGTGGATGAAGGTGGAGGCCGGCGGCGTGCTGGCCTCGCCGGTCGCCAAGTTCCTGTCGGAGGCCGAGCAGGCGGCCCTCGTCACCGCGCTCGACGCCGCCGAGGGCGACCTGCTGCTGATCGTCGCCGACGAGCGGCCCAAGGTGTGGCACGTGCTCGGGCTGCTGCGGCTCGAGCTCGGCCGGCCCCCGGTGAACGAGGGGGGCTTCACCTTCCTGTGGGTCGTCGACTTCCCCCTGTTCGAGGCGCTCGACGACGAGGGCAACCCCGTTCCCGCGCACCACCCGTTCACCATGCCCCACGACGACGACGTCGAGCTGCTGGCGCGGGCGCAGGGCGAGGAGTACCTCCAGGTGCGGTCGCAGGCCTACGACCTGGTGCTCAACGGCTGGGAGCTGGGCTCGGGCAGCGTCCGGATCCACCGCCCCGACATCCAGCAGCAGGTCTTCTCGCTGCTCGGGATCGGCCCCGAGGAGGCGCAGGCCAAGTTCGGGTTCCTGCTCGACGCCTTCCGCTACGGCGCCCCGCCCCACGCCGGCTTCGCCTTCGGCATCGACCGGCTCGTGGCCCTGCTGGTGGGCGAGGAGAACATCCGGGAGGTCATCGCCTACCCGAAGACCCAGTCCGGCGCCGACCCGCTCACCGGGGCCCCCACCCCCGTCGACCCGGCCCAGCTCACCGAGCTCGGCCTGCGCATCCTCCCCCCGCCCACCCCACCCTCCTGACCCGCTGCTCCGTCGGAGGCACAATGGGAAGCCCATCTGTCCACCCGCGGAGATAAAACCATTCGTTCACTTCTAAAAACTCATCGGTGCTAATACTGATCCTTTCTTTTTTCTGTCCGGTGAATTTCCCGGCTAACAGAGGACGCTTCACACCGGTTTCGTCCATTATTTTTTTCAGA
>JADGOP010000106.1 GCA_017882935.1 Actinomycetota bacterium | reverse complement strand
GCACGATGCGCACGGGTGCGGCAGGCCGGGCGCGGGCGCGCTCGCGCGTGAGGTCGGGCGCGGCACCGGTCACAGCTTGAACACCGCCGTCGGCTGGTCACGCACGAGCTGCACCACCGTGTCCCGCGCCTCGTCCTCGTCGAGGCGGTGCTCGGCCACGAGGTGCGCGAGCACGCCGGCGTCGACGCGCCGCGCCAGGTCGTGGCGTGCGGGGATCGAGCAGAACGCCCGCGTGTCATCGACGAACCCCGACGTGCGCGTGAAGCCCGCGGTCTCCATCACGGCCCGCCGGAAGCGGCCCATGGCCTCGGGTGCGTCGAGGAACCACCACGGGACGCCGACGTAGACCGACGGGTAGAAGCCGGCCAGCGGCGCCAGCTCGCGCGACCACACGGTCTCGTCGAGGGTGAACACCACGAGGTGGAGGTCGGGGTGGGTCCCGAACCGCTGTAGCAGGGGGCGCAGCGCATCGGTGATCTCCACGCGCAGGGGGAGGTCGTGGCCGGTGTCGGGCCCGAAGCGCGCCGCGGTCGGACTGTGGTGGTCGCGACGGACGCCCGGGTGCAGCGTCATGGTCAGCCCGTCGTCGCACGACATGCGCGCCATCTCGAACACCATGTGGCGGCGCAACGCGACGGCCTCGCCCACGGTGGCCTCTCCGGCGCGGGCCGCGCGGTAGATGCGCGCCGCCTCGGCGGGGTCCAGCGGGTCGGTGCGCGCGTCGGCGTGGCTGTGGTCGGCCGATGTGGCGCCGTGGGCGATGAAGGCTCGCCGCCGCTCCTCGAGCGCACGCACGTAGCCCGCGTAGTCGCCGGTGTCGACGTCGGCCGCCTCACCGAGCCGGGCGACGGCCCCGGGCCAGTCCGGGTCGGCGGGCTCGAGGTACCGGTCGGGCCGGAACGTCGGGATCACCCGTCCCGCCCACGTGGGGTCGGCGGCGAGCGCGGCGTGTGCGGCAAGGTCGCTGCAGGGGTCGTCGGTGGTGGCGAGCACACTGATGCCGAAGCGCTCGTAGAGCGCCCGGGGGCGGTAGTCATCGCGCGCGAGCCGGTCGGCGAGCTGGTCGTGGATGGCGTCGGCCGTGGCGGCCGACGGGCGCAGCGTCACGTCGAAGATCTCCGCCAGCTCCGCCTCGAGCCAGGTGCGCACCGGCGTGCCCCGGAAGACGTCCCAGTGGGTGCACAGCGCCCGCCACGCTTCGCGCGACTCCGCTTCGGTGAGCCCGGCCCTCCCGACGCCGAGCGCCTCGAGCGGCACCCCACTGGCGTGGAGCAGCCGTGTGACGTAGTGGTCGGGTGTGACGAACAGCGTCGCCGGGTCGGGGAACGGACGGTCGTCGAGCAGGAGCCGCGGGTCGACGTGCCCGTGAGGCGAGATGATCGGCAGCGCACGCACGGCCTCGTACAGCCGGCGGGCGATGGCCCGGGTGCCCGGGTCGGCGGGGAGCGAGCGATCGGGATGGGGCCGCAGCTCGGGACCGGCATCGCTCACCCCCGTAGTCTGGCCGAGGTCGCCGGCGAGTGGTGCCGGACCTTCTCGTGAGAGCAGACCGCGTGGCGCAGACCTTCCGACCGCCTCCGACCGCTGTCGCCCGGCTCGGCGGCGTCGGCGGCGCCCCCACCCGCGAGCAGGTCACCGCCTTCGTGCACGAGCAGCTCGCCGCCGTCGACCTCGACGGCCGCAGCGTGTGCGTGCTCGTGCCCGATGCCACCCGCAGCTGCCCGCTCCCGTTGCTGCTCGACGCCGTGCACGGCGCGCTGCACGGGCGCGCCACCCGCACCACGGTGCTCGTCGCGCTCGGCACCCACGCCCCGATGTCCCCGGAGGCGCTGGCCGCCCACGTCGGCTGCTCGCCGGACCAGCTCACCTCACGGCCCGGCGTCGTCGTGCGCAACCACGAGTGGGCCGCCCCCGCCACGTTCGTCAGCCTGGGCACCATCAGCGCGACGCGGATCGAGGAGGTCTCCGGCGGGCTGCTGCACGAGGCCGTCGACGTGCGCATCAACCGGGCGGTGGTCGAGCACGACCTCACGCTCGTGGTCGGCCCCGTGTTCCCGCACGAGGTGGTGGGGTTCTCGGGCGGCGACAAGTACCTCTTCCCGGGCGTGTCCGGGCAGGAGATGATCGACCTGTCGCACTGGCTGGGCGCCCTCATCACCAGCGCCGAGATCATCGGCACGCGGGGCATCACGCCGGTGCGCGCGCTCATCGACGAGGCCGCGGCGCTGGTCCCCGGCGACCGCCTCGCGCTCTGCGTGGTGACCCGCCCCGGCTCGGGCGACCTGTGCGCGGCCACCTTCGGCGAGCCCGGCCCGGCCTGGGCGGCGGCCGCGGAGGTCTCCGCAGAGACGCACGTGCGCTACCTCGACGCCCCCGTCGCCCGCGTGCTGTCGCTCGTGCCCGAGCGGTACGACGACCTGTGGACCGGTGCCAAGGGCTTCTACAAGGTCGAGCCCGTGGTCGCCGACGAGGGCGAGGTGGTGCTGTTCGCGCCACACATCCGCCAGGTCAGCGCCATGCACCCGCACGTCTCGGCCATCGGCTACCACTGCCGCGACTACTTCCTGGCGCAGTGGGACCGCTTCGCCGACGTGCCGCGCGGCGACCTGGCCCACGCCACCCACCTCCGGGGCGCCGGCAGCTACGACCCCGACACCGGTGAGTCCTGCCGGGTGCGGGTCACCCTCGCCACCGGAATCCCCGAGGCCGACGTGCGCGCCGTGGGCCTCGGGTACCTCGACCCGGCCGCGGTCGACATCGACGCCTGGGCGGCAGATCCACAGACCCTGGTCGTGCCCGACGCGGGCGAGGTGCTGTACCGGCTGCGCCCCCGCTCCACGTAGGCGGCCCAGGCGACCGCCCCGATGACGGGCTGCCAGACTGCCCGCCATGCGTCTGCAGGCAGGTTCAGGGCTCACGGTCGCCATCGCCGACGACGGCACGGTGCGCGTCGGTCGTGACGAGGGCGACTGGTTCGGACCAGGGACCCCGACCCGCCCGGCCGCCGTCCGGACCCCGGTGCAGGTGCTCGACGACCTCGGCCCGGCCACGTCGGTGACGGTGGTCGACGGCGACATCCGCTGCTCGGTGCTGGCCTACCCCGAGCGCTCGATGGTGGTGTTCCGCACCACCGCGCTCGCCGACGTCGACGGCCTGGCCACGGGCGCCTTCGACCGGCCGTCGGTCGGGTGGCCGGTCTTCACCCCGGCGGCGCGGGCCGCAGGTGGCGCCCCCGACGACCTGCGTGCCGTGGCGTTCCAGCACTGCGAGTTCGGCCTGCCTGCCAACGCCGGCGCCGACCTCGACGGCTTCTTCCTGCTCCCCCACCGTCCGCCCACCGGCTGGCCGCTCCTGCTCTGCGCGCCCGACGGACGGTCGCTGCTGCTCGCCCCGCTCGACGCGTTCCACGAGCAGACCGTGGGCCTCAACGGCGGCACCCTGCGCTGCGGCTGGCACGGCGACCTCGACTCGGTCCCCGCCGGCTTCAGCACCGACCTGGCCCTGCTCGCCGGTGACGGTCCCCGAGACTGCCTCGACCGGTGGGGCAGGCTCCTCCTCGACCGGGCGGGCACCACCCGACCGGGACGCTGGGCCGACGCGCTCGGCTCGCGACCGTCGTACTGGACCGACAACGGTGCCGCCTACTGGTACCGCACCGAGCCGGGTCACGATGTGGCGGACTCCATCGTCGCCGCCGTCGACGACCTGCGGGAGCGCGACGTGCCGATCGGTGCCGTGCAGCTCGACTCGTGGTTCTACCCGCACGCCGAGCTGCGGCCGTTCGACACCGACGAGTGGGTCGTGCCGCCCACCGCCATGACCGCGTGGGAGGAGCGCGACGACGTCCTCCCCGACGGCATCGCCGCGCTGCGGGGACGGCTCGGCAACCCGCCGCTGGTGGCCCACATCCGTCACCTCGCGTCCGACGCGCCCCTTGCGGCCGAGGTGCCCGTGTTCGTCGACGGCGACGCCGCCGCGCCGGCCACGCCCGAGGCCTACGAGCGGTGGCTCGACCAGTGCCTGAGCTGGGGCGTCGAGACCTTCGAGCACGACTGGCTCGTCGAGGTGTTCTTCGGGGTGCGCGGCCTGCGCGAGCGGCCCGGCCGCGCCCGGGCCTGGCAGGAGGGCATCGACCGGGCCGCGCGGGAGCGGGGCATCACGCTGCAGTGGTGCATGGCCACGCCGGCCGACTTCGCCCAGACCACCACCCTCACGCAGGTGACCTCGGTGCGGACCTGCGGCGACCACGGCTACATCGCCACGCCCGGGCAGCTGTGGGCCTGGTTCTGCACCACCAACGCGCTCGCCCGCGCGCTCGGGCTGATGCCGTTCAAGGACGTGTTCCGCGCCGACCCCGAGGTGGCCGGCGACACCGGCGAGCCCGAGGCGCTGCTGTCCGCCCTGTCGACCGGGCCGGTCGGGCTCGGCGACCGCGTCGGCCGCTTCGACCCGGTGCTGGCGCAGCGCACCTGCCGCGCCGACGGCATCCTCATCAAGCCCCACACCCCGATCGCCGTCACCGACACCTCCATGCTCGCGGGCCCCGCGTTCAACAACGAGCTGCTCGTGGCCGAGTGCTACTCCGACCACCCCGCGGGCCGCTGGTCGTACGTGGTCGCGATGCACGGCAACCCGTCCGACGACGAGATCGACCGGGTGGTGGCCTTCGACGACCTCGGCGTCAGCGGGCCCGACGGTGACGTGATCGTGTGGGACTTCCGGGCGCGCACCGCCACCCGGCTCGGTGCCGATGGGCAGTGGCGCGTGCGGGTGCAGCGGGAGGGGTGGACGTACCTCGTGCTGGCACCGGTCTTCGGCGACGGGTTCACGGTCATCGGCGACACCAGCAAGTTCGTCCCTGCGGGCGACGCCCGCCTCGAGATCCTCCCGTTGGCGCAAGGCGCGGACCTGATCGTGAAGGGCGCCGGAGAGACCGTCACCATCACCGGGTGGTCGGCCAGGCCCCCGGCGGTCGACGGAACGGCGCTCGACCATGACGCCGCCACCGGGCTGTGGACGCTTGCCGTCGACGTGCCGAGCCGCGGCTGGGCCCGCGTCGAGGTCCGGACCGCCTGAGCCGTCCCCTCAGACCTCGAGCTCGCTCTTGGTGCGGCCCTTGCTGGCCCACCAGCGGCTCGATCCGGCGAGCCGGAACGGCTCGGGCTTGTCGTCGTCGGTGAGCAGCCCGGTCTCGAGCCAGAGGCGCTTGAGGTGGCGGATCCGGCCCTGCTCGCGGTCGTCGGTGTAGGCCGAGCGGGCGTGCAGCACGTGGTAGTTGTTCACGAACTGCATGTCGCCGGGCTCCAGCTGCATGGCCACGTGGAACCGGGGGTCGGCGCACATCGCGTCGACCCGGTCCAGTGCCTCGCGCGCCGCGGCCGACACCGCCGGCGCATCGTCGTGGCGGCGTGACGACTCGATGTAGGGCCGGATGTAGCGCACGAACAACCGCTCGCCGCGGCGGGTGAAGACGGGCATCGTGTACCAACCCTTGGCACCCGGCGCCTGCTCTCCGCGGTAGTCGTAGGGGAACGGGCCGTACAGCTCGGCCGCCAGCTCTGGGTCGTCGCTCACCAGCACGTTGTGGATGCTCACCGCGTTGGCCACGATGCTGGCGCCCCCACTCGCGCCGGCGTCGAGGCAGAGCAGGCCCACCAGGTCGGACCCGTCGGAGTGGAACGGGAACGCCACGCCACCGATCTCGTTGCCGCGCGACGTGGGGTCGTCGTAGCCGCGACCCTGGTCGGTGACGTCGCCGAGCAGGTGACCCTTGGCGTTCTGCGGCCAGGGCCTGCCCAGGTGGGTGCCGATGCCCCAGTACACGGTTGAGGCGCGCGCCTTGCCGAGCCGTTCGACGGGGATGCCCCGGACGAGGGCCACGCCGAGCCCGTTCACGAGGTCGTCGGTGAGGCGCGCCAGCTCGGCGCCGAGCGTGGGCAGCGGGAAGTCGTCGCGCGTGATGTCGAGCACGTCGGCGGTGCGGGCCTCGGCCTCGACGAGGGCCGCGTCGAGCTCGGCGACGTGCGCGTCGGTGAGCTGGAACACATAGCGGTCGCCGACCGCGTCGCGACGCCACTCGCACGCCTCCTCGAGCGGCACCAGGGTCGCCGGGTCGACCGGCAGGTGGTGGTCGGTGGTGGTCATGGGTGCCTCCGGCGGGCCCGGGCACCGGGTGCAGGCCACGGAGCCGCTTCAGGTGACCACGGTAGGCGTCGCACGCTCCCGTGTCCCGGGCGTCACGGACTGCCGCAGGAGCCCCACCGCCGGCGGCAGGACCGCCGCGAGGGCAGTGGCCGTCGCGGACGCGCCGGCCGCGGTGGCCCATGCCACCGGGTCGAGGGGCGTGCAGCCGAAGAACTGGCTCACGCCGGGGGTCTGCACGATCGCCACGAGCGCGGCGGCGGAGCCGACCGAGGCCAGCAACACCGACGGGTGCATGCCGCCCGAGGTCAGCGTCTGCCCGAGCTGCGTGCCGACGAGCGAGACCAGGCCCACGGTGCTGGCCCGCTTCGGCCCGCCGGTGACCGAGGCGATGCCCCAGGCCGCGCCGGCGCCCGCAGCCGTGGTGACGGCACGCAGCGCGATGGCCCGGTTCAGGCTGGCGCCGAGCGACCGGTCGGGCCCCTCCGCCGCCAGGTCGTCGTAGGTGCGGTTGCGCGGCGGCCTCACGGCGATCGCCATCGACGGCGCCACGTCGGTGAGCATGTTGACGAGCAGCAGCTGCCGCGACGAGAGCGGGGTGCGGCCCGTCAGGCCGCTCGCCGCAACGGTGAAGCCGATCTCGCCCAGGTTGCCGCCGAGCAGGATGGCGAGCGCCTCGCGCACCGACGCCCACATCGCGCGGCCCTCGATGATGGCGTCGACGATGGTCTCGATCCGCTCGTCGGTGATGATCACGTCGGCGGCGTCACGGGCGGCCGCGGTGGCGTTGGCTCCGAGCGCGAGCCCCGCGTCGGCCAGGCGAATGGCCGGGGCGTCGTTGGCACCGTCGCCCGTCATGGCGACCGCGATGCCGGAGGCCTGGTAGGCGCGCACGATGCGCACCTTGTCGGCGGGGGTGACGCGGGCGAACACCGACACGTCGGGCAGCACGGCGGCCAGCGCCGCCTCGTCGAGCTGCTGGAGCTCGCCTCCCGTCATGACGCGGTGGCCGTTGAGGATGCCCAGCTCGGCCGCGATGCCCTCGGCGGTGCTCGGGTGGTCGCCGGTCACCATCACCACCTCGACGCCCGCCCGGCGAAGGCCGTCGACCGCGGCGGCCGCCGACGGCCGGACCGGGTCGGCGAGCGCGAGGAACCCGAGGAACACCAGGCCGTCGACGTCGTCGTCGCAGATCTCCCGGTCCGGGCCGAACGTGGCCTCGGCAACGGCGAGCACGCGCAGGCCCCGCCGGGCGAGGTCGTCGACCGACCGCTCCAACCGCTTGCGGGTGGCGGGGG
>JADGOP010000105.1 GCA_017882935.1 Actinomycetota bacterium | reverse complement strand
GACGACGTCGCGGTGGGTGCGGTCCTGCTCACCGACCCCGTCCGACCCGACGCCACCCGCACGATCCGGGCACTGCGCCGGTCGGGGATCTCCCGCGTGGTGATGCTCACCGGCGATCGCGCCGACGTGGCCACGGCCGTGGGCCGGCTCGTCGGCGTCGACGAGGTGCACGCCGAGCAGACCCCCGCGCAGAAGCTCGAGGCGGTGCGTGAGGCCGCGGGAGCGGCCACCACGATCATGGTCGGCGACGGCATCAACGACGCCCCGGCGCTCGCCGCGGCCGATGTCGGCGTGGCCCTCGGCGCAGCCGGTGCAACCGCCTCGTCGGAGGCGGCCGACGTGGTCCTCACGGTCGATCGACTGGACCGGCTGGGCGAGGCGCACCTGATCGCCCGCCGCGCCCGCGCGATCGCCCTCCAGAGCGTCGTCGCGGGCATGTCGCTGTCGGTCGTGGCGATGGTGGTCGCGGCCCTCGGCTACCTGCCGGCGGCGTGGGGAGCGGTCCTCCAGGAGCTCATCGACGTCGCCGTGATCCTCAACGCGCTGCGCGCGCTCGGCGGTGACGCCGAGATGCTGCGGCTCGGGCCCGGCGACAACCTGCTGGCCCTCCGGTTCGGGACCGAGCACCGCACCCTGCAACCCCAGCTCGACCTGCTTCGCACGGCCGCCGACGCGCTCGGCGACGACCCCTCACCCGCTGCGCTCGACCTCGTCCGCGACGCGCAGCGCATCCTCGTCGAGGAGATCGAGCCCCATGAGCTGGCCGAGGACCGGCAGCTCTACCCGGCGATGGCCGAGGCGATCGGCGGCACCGACCCGACGGCACCCATGAGCCGGGCGCACGCCGAGATCAGCCGGCTCATCGCCCGGCTCGGGACGGTGCTCGAGCACCTCGGGGGGCGGGCGCCGACGGGCGACGAGGTCCGCGAGCTCCGGCGGCTCCTGTACGGGCTGTACGCGGTGCTCGAGCTGCACTTCGCCCAAGAGGACGAGAGCTACCTCTCGCTGGCCGATCCCACCGGTCCGAGGGGCGGCCAAGAGCTGCCCGGCGCGGCGGCGTGACGCTCAGCCGCCCACGGCCTGGATGGCGGAGCGGAGGGGGCTGATGACGTTGGTGGTGTGGCGGTGGAGGTCGCCCCACGCCTTCTTCGTGTCGTGCCGCACCGCGTCGATGATCGACTCCAGCTTCCGGCCGATGACGTTGACGTTGTCGATGGCCTCCTGGCTGCGGTCACGGGCCTCCATCATCCCGAGCCGCGTCTGGATCCGGAACTGGTCGACGATCCCCTTGCGGGCGTCGGCGGCCTGGTGCAGGGCCTCGACGAGGTCCTCGCGGGTCTCGGAGTGGGCGGCCTTGACCTGTGCCGTGGCCACCTCGAGCTGCGCGTTCAGGTGCAGGAGCGCCTCGTGGACGTCGTCGGAGTAGTCCTTCCACGCCTTGTCCTCCGAAGCCCGGAGCTCGGCGACCGCGTCCCCGAGCTGCTGCGCCGCCTTGCGGAGGCCGGCATCGGCCTTGGCGATGTCGGCGGGCATCCGCTGCGGGCCCTTGGCAGCCGGACCGCGCTTCGTCGCAGCCGGCCGTGCCTTCTTGGTGGAGGTGGTCTTGGCTGCCCGGCTCGTGGTCTTGGCTGCCCGGCTCGTGGTCTTGGTTGCTGGGCTCGTGGTCTTGGTTGCTGGGCTCGTGGCCTTCGTTGCCATGATCGACTCCTCTTGTCGCTCACCCCGACCATCGCGCCGCCGGTCGCGCGGCACCAGGGTCGAACGTCCCGCGGTCCGCGTGGCGCTACGAGGCGGGCTCCGGCACGACCACCACCGCGCACGGCGAGTGGTGGATGCACTGCTGGCTGACGGATCCGAGCAGCAGCCCGGCGAACCCGCCGCGGCCCCGCGCGCCGACGACCAGCAGGTTGGCGTCCTTGGCCTGGTTGAGCAGTGCCACGGGTGCCGGCTGCTCCACGGCGACCAGGTTCACGTCGGGCGGACGGCGCCGGGCCGCGGCCAGGGCCTCGTCGGACGCGGTCGACAGCTCCTCCTCGGCGGCCTCCCGGAAGAGGTCCGGGTCGACCGGCGTGATGACGAGCCCGGCGGGCGGCACGGGTACGGGGGTGTACCAGGCCTGCGCCACCGTCAACCGGGCGTTGCGACGCGCCGCCTCGTCGATGGCCCAGTCGAGGGCCCGGCGTGCCTGCGGCGACCCGTCGATGCCGACCAGCACGTCGTCGCCGTCGGGCAGCGGCGCCCGCTCGGGCACGACGGCCACCGGGCACGGGGCGTGCGAGGCGCACTGCTGGCTCACCGAGCCGAGCAGCAGGCCCCGGAAGCCACCACGGCCCCGGGTGCCCACGACCAGGAGGGCCGCGCCGACGTCGGCGGCGGTGCGCATGAGCACGTCGGGCACGTAGCCGCGCACGGCCTTCGCCTCGACGTCGACCTTCAGGCCCAGGTCGGCCATGGCCTTGGCCACCGCGGCTTCGGCCACCTCGGTGGCGGCGGCGGCGTGGGGACCGACCTCGTCGGGCTCGACCAGATCGGCGATGGACGAGTACGAGGTCGGGGGTGCCCAGGCGTTGACGGCCACGACCGAGGCGTCGCGGACCGCGGCCTCCTCGAGGGCCCACCGCAGCGCGTGGTCGGACCCCGGTGACCCGTCGACCCCGACCACGATCCGGTGGCGTGCGTTCGCTGCTTCGTCGTTCATGCCGACAGGGTGCGATCCGGTCGCCCCGAGCGCAAGTGACCAAGGACCCAGGTTCGCCCTCCCACCGCTGGTCAGAGGACGAGCGGATAGGACGTCCGACCGGCGCGCCGGGACCTTCGACTCTAGGGGTTGCGGCAGGCACGTGGTGGGCTGGGGTCAGCCCCAGACCACCGGAACCAGGAGCATGCCATGGCGTCCACCGACACCCCCTCCACAACTCCGGGCAACCGACCCCGGATCATCGTGGGCGTCGACGGGTCGCCGGGCGCGAACAGGGCGCTGAGCTGGGCATTCTCCGAGGCCGAGCAGCGGGGTGCCGACCTCGACGTGGTCATCGCCTGGGACTTCCCGTACAAGTGGGCGGAGGGCTTCAACACCGAGTGGGGCGAGGACACCGACTACTTCGCCCGGGCAGCCGGCGACGAGGCCGGTGCCGGGGTCGACGCGGTCCTCGAGGGCAAGCCGCGCCCCGCGTGGCTGACCGTGCACGCCATCGAGGGCGCCGCCGCCCAGGTGCTCATCGAACGGGCGAAGGGCGCCGACCTGCTGGTCGTCGGCTCCCGCGGCCGTGGTGGCTTCACCAAGCTGCTGCTCGGCTCCGTGAGCAACGCCTGCGTCCACCACGCGCCCTGCCCCGTCTGCGTGATCCCCGACGAGTAGGAGCCCAGCGGCGGTGACGCCGACCTCTGCGCCGACTAGGTGAGCGGGGTGCTCCCCCGCTGGCGCTCGTGCAGCCGCGCCGCGAACGCCGCGGCCTCGGTGCGGCGGCTCATGCCGAGCTTCGCCAGCAGGTTGCTGACGTAGTTCTTCACGGTCTTCTCGGCCAGGAACAGCTGTTCGCCGATCTGGCGGTTGGTGTGGCCCTCGGCGATGAGGTCGAGGATGCGCCGCTCCTGGTCGGTGAGCGCCGCGAGCGGGTCGTCGACGGGCTGGCGCAGCCGCTCGAGCACCTTCGCCACCACGTTCGGCTCGAGCAGTGACTCGCCGTTCGCGACGCGGCGGATCGAGTCGACCAGCTGCGGGCCGCGGATCTGCTTGAGGAGGTAGCCGGCGGCCCCCGCCATGACCGACGCGACCAGCGCGTCGTCGTCGGCGTAGCTGGTGAGCATGAGGCAGGCGATCTCCGGGTGATCGGAGCGGATGTCGCGGCAGACCTCGATGCCGGAGCGCTCGGCATCGCCCAACCTCACGTCGAGGATGGCCACGTCGGGGCGCGCCAGCGGGATGCGGCTGAGGGCCTCGTCACCCGTCGAGGCCTCACCGACCACCTCGACATCGTCCTGGGCGCTGAGCAGTTCGAAGATGCCCCGGCGGACCAGCTCGTGGTCGTCGAGGAGGAACACGCGAATCGTCACGCCCCCCAGTCTGCCGGAGGGAAGCGGCGGCCGGCGGGATTCCGTGGTTGGCTGGTAGGACATGGACCGCCCCACCCCGGCCCCGAGCGGGCTCCTGTGACCAGCTCAGACGCCGAGCCCGACGAGCCAAGCCAGGCATCGCCGCGCCCCGATGGTCGCATCGACGACCTCCTGGGCGAGCTGGCCGTGCACCTCGACGACATCCGCACGTCGCGCGAGCGGCTGCAAGGACTGCTCGACGCCGTCGTGGCGGTGGCGTCGGAGCTCGAGCTGTCGAGCGTCCTCCGGCACATCGTCAACGTCGCCCGGCTGCTCGTCACCGCCCGCTACGCCGCCCTCGGGGTGCTCGGTGACGCCCATGACCTGCGCGAGTTCGTGTACGACGGCATCGACGCCGACCTGGCCCACCGCATCGGCGCCCTGCCGACCGGTGGCGGCATCCTCGGCCAGCTCATCACCGACTCCCGGCCACTCCGGCTGAACGCGCTCGGCGACCACCCGGCCTCGTGCGGGTTCCCGCCCGGCCACCCGCCGATGACCACGTTCCTCGGCGTGCCGATCCTGGTGCGGGGCCGGGTGTTCGGGAACCTCTACCTCACGGACAAGGACGGGGGCGCCGCGTTCACGGAAGAGGACGAAGCACTCGTCGTGGCGCTCGCCGCTGCGGCCGGGGTGGCCATCGACAACGCCCGCCTGTACGAACGGGCGGTCCGCCAGCAGCAGTGGCTCGAGGCATCGGCCGAGATCACCGGCCGCATGCTCGCCGGCGCCACGTCCGACGAGCTGCTCTCGCTCATCGCGAACATCGCCCACGGGCTGGCGGGGGCCGACGAGTCCGGGGTGCGCGTCCTCGACGCCGAGCACGAGGAGCTGGTGCTCACGGCGGCGGGCGGCGAGCGGTCGGTGCCGGCCATCGGTGAACGCCTCCCGATCACGGGCACCGTGCTCGGCGACCTCTTCCTCGCGGGCGGCACCATCCACGACCCCGACCTCTCGCAGTCCCGACCCGACGACCCCCTGGTCGTGAACCGTGGTGTGGGGCCCATGCTGGCCATCGCCCTGCAGGTCGGCGACGGCGTGCACGGCACCTTGAGCCTGTCCCGCTACGCAGGTCGGGAGCCGTTCGACCCCGACGACGTCCCGCTGGTGGAGTCGTTCGGGTATCAGGCCGCCCTCGCCCTGGCCTTCACCGAGGCCCGGGCCGACAGCGAGCGGCTGCTGCTCTTCGGCGATCGCGACCGCATCGCCCGCGACTTGCACGACCTGGTGATCCAACGCATCTTCGCCGCCGGCCTGGCGCTGCAGGCCGTGGGGTCGCTGCTGCCGCCGGGCGAGGTGAGCACGCGGCTGAGCAAGGTCGTCGACGAGCTCGACGACACCATCCGCGACCTGCGCACCTCCATCTTCGCCCTGCAGCACGACCACGTCGGGGGCGACGGCATCCGCCTCCGCATCGTCGACCTCGTCAACCGGTCGGCCGACGGGCTCGGGTTCACCCCCCGACTGCGGATCAGCGGCGAGATCGACACCCGACTCGCGCCCGAACCGGCCGAACAGCTCTACGCCGCGGTCACCGAGGCCCTGGCCAACGTGGCCCGCCACTCCGGGGCCTCTCAGGTCGACGTCCACATCGAGGTCGGTGACCAGCTGGTGCTCACCGTCGCCGACGACGGCAAGGGGTTCGCCGACGGCACGGGTCGCCGCAGCGGGCTGGGCAACCTGTGGGAGCGCGCCGAGGCCATGGGGGGCCACCTCGAGCTGGGTGAGAGCGAGCCGGGCGGCGCGCTGCTGCGCTGGTCCGTGCCGCTGGCCAGGTAGGCCGCGACCACGTGGCCGCGGGGTCGGAGGTGCCGGACGCCGGGCCAGGAGCCGAGGTCGTGGCCACCCACATCTCGATGCTGCTGCTCACCGGCGACCGCGTGCTCAAGTTCCGCAAGCCCGTGGTCACCGACTTCTGCGACTTCTCCACGGTCGAGGCGCGCGACGTCGACTGCCGGCGGGAGGTGGAGCTCAACCGGCGCCTCTGCGACGACGTGTACCTGGGGGTCGGCCACGTCCGCCTCGACGACGGGGACGATGCGACCCCGCCGGAGCCGTGCGTCGTGATGCGCCGCCTGCCCGCCGACCGTCAGCTCTCCGCCCTGGTCGCCCGTGGGGTGGACCTCTCCGGCCCGCTCCAGCTGGTCGCCGCCCGCCTCGCCCGCTTCCACCGTGACGCGGCGCGCTCGCCCGAGATCGCTGCCGACGGCGAGGTTGGTGCGGTGCGCCGTCTCTGGCGGGTGGCCGTCGACGAGCTGCGGCCACACCTCGGCGACCCCGACGATCAGCGGCTGCTCGACGAGGTGGAACGGCTCGCAGGGACCTGGTTCCGGGGGCGGACCGCGCTGTACGCCGAGCGGGTCGCAGCCGGCCAGGTGTGCGACGGCCACGGGGACCTGCGGGGCGACAACATCTTCTGCCTCGACGACGGCCCGCGGATCCTCGACTGCATCGAGTTCGACGACCACCTGCGCCACCTCGACACGGTCACCGACGTCGCCTTCCTGGTGATGGACCTGCGCCGGCTCGGCCGACCGGACGACGCCGACGCGTTCGTGCAGGCCTACCGCGAGCACGCCGGCACCGTGGTTCCCGGCCCCCTGCTCGAGCACGGCGTCGCCTACTGGGCGCTCGTGCGTGCCAAGGTCGCCCACCTCCGCGCCACCCAGGACGACCCCCACGCATCGGCCGAGGCGCGTGACCTCCTCCACCTGGCCCACCGCCACCTGCGCGACGCGAGGCCCCGACTGATCCTGGTCGGCGGCCTTCCCGGGTCGGGCAAGTCGACCCTTGCGGCCACGGCGGCCGGCCACCACGGCTGGGTGGTGGTCTCGTCCGATCGCGTCCGCAAGGAGCTGGCCGGGCTCACCGCCACGACACGCACCGACGACGCGTTCGGCGAGGGCCTCTACGACGCCGGGCACACCGCCGCCACGTACGACGCCGTCCTCGCCCGCGCCGCCTCCGCGCTCTCGCACGGGGAGACCGTGGTCCTCGACGCCTCCTGGGGGTCTGCGGCCAACCGGGCGGCCGCCGCTGCGCTGGCCGAGGCGACCGCGAGCGAGCTGCACCAGGTGCGCTGCGAGGTCGACGCCGACACCGCCCGGTCCCGGCTCGAGGCACGCGCCGCCCGGGGCGACGACCCGTCCGACGCCGGGGTGGCGATCGCCCGGGCGCTGGCCGAGCTGGCGGACCCGTGGCCCGAGGCCACCACCGTCGACACGTCCGGACCGCTCGACGTCACCGCGACCCACCTTGCCGACCTGCTCCGCTGACCACGCCTCCCGTTCCCGGTCTCCGTTCCCGGTCTCCGTTCCCGGTCTCCGTACTACGCGCGGAACGCGTCGCTGAGCGACGCTATCCGTGCGGAGAACGGTGGGGTGGG
>JADGOP010000104.1 GCA_017882935.1 Actinomycetota bacterium | reverse complement strand
GGGGCGATGTCGGCCCCACGGGCGGCGTACACGTCGTCGCCGGCACCGATCCCGAGCCCGGCGCCCGCCTGCACGGTGACCGCGTGCCCCCGCTGCACCAGCTCGCGCACGGCCTCCGGCGTGAGCCCCACGCGGCGCTCGTTGCTCTTGATCTCCGTGGGCACGCCGATGCGCATCGCCATGGAATCGACACTAGGGCGGTCAGCCAGCGGTCAGACGGGCTGCTGCGGTGATACCGTCTCCTGCCGGGGGTCGACCGGGGGCGGTACGGCCGGACATGCGGCAGCGTGAGCTTCCTTCAGGGGGCAGCCATGAGCATCCGACCTCGCCGAACCACAACCGTGGTTGCATCCGCCCTCGTCCTGGTGGGGTCGCTGCTGGCGACGCCGGCCGAGGCGCACCCGAGACCGCCGTCACCGGGCTCCCGTGACCGTGCGGGCTACATCCTGCCCCCCGGCAACTACGGCGGCCTGCCCACCACCCCCCAGTCGCGCGACCAGCTCCCCCTCTACGCCGCGCTCACCCCGCTGCGCGGGCACGTGACCGACGCCGACGTCAAGGCCGACTTCCTGCCCGAGAACTTCAAGCCCGTCGGCGCCACCCACGAGGAGCCCACCGGCCGACCCGGCACGAAGATCATCTACGACTCCTACGGCGTTCCCCACGTGACCGGCAAGACGAGCGCCGACCTCGCGTTCGGCGCCGGCTGGGTAACCGCCCGTGACCGTGGCCTGCTGATCGAGCTCGGGCGCGGTCCCGCCCGTGCCGCCGTGGTCGACGTGCCGGGCATCGACCCGTTCAGCCTCGTCACGAGCGGCCAGTCGTTCGTGCCGAGTGCAGCCACCGAGCAGCAGGTCACCAACCAGGTCGGCCTCATCGAGCGGACCTACGGCGCGAAGGGGCGGGCGATCATCGCCGACGCCCAGGCCGAGGCCGACGGCATCAACGCGTACTGGAAGGCCAACGGCATCACCCAGCCCCCCGCGACGGTGAACGACGTCATCGCGGTGACCGCGTTCATCGGGTCCATCTTCGGTGCCGGCGGAGGTGCCGAAGCCAGCAACTCCGAGTTCCTGTCGCAGCTGCAGGCCAGCCTCGGCCCTCGCAAGGGTCACGAGGCGTGGGAGGACGCCATGCTGGCGAACGACCCCGAGGCACCGACCACCATCACCAAGCGCTTCAACTACCCGGTGCTCACCGGCGGCAAGGTGAAGGGCTCGCTCGTCATCGACGCCGGTTCGGTGCAGTCGCTCGACCCCACCAAGCCGCTCGGTGCCGCTCCGGGCGCGGGTGCCGCGCCGGTGGCGCCTGCCCCGGCCGACGGCACCAACCCCACCGCCGGCACCAGCTCCACCTATCCGGCCGCTGGCCCCGTCCCGCGCCGGGAGGCCTCGAACTTCCTCGTGGTGAACCCGAGCCGCTCGGCCACCGGCAACACCGTGGCCGTGATGGGACCGCAGCTCGGGTACTACTACCCGGAGATCGTCGAGCAGATCGACCTCAAGGGCCCGGGCGTCCAGGCCCAGGGCGTCGCCGTGCCCGGCGCGGCCATGTACATCCTCATCGGGCGCACGAAGAACTACGCGTGGAGCCTCACCTCGGCCGACCACGACGTGCGTGACGTGTTCGCCGAGCAGCTCTGCAACCCCGACGGCACGCCGCCGACGCGCCAGTCGACCCACTACCTCTACAACGGCGTCTGCCGCCCGTTCGACATCTTCGACGCCGGCACCCTGAACGGCACCCCCGTGGTGTACCCGCAGTCGGTCCACGGGCCGATGATCGGCACCGCCACCGTGGGGGGCCGGCCCTACGCGCTCACGCGCCAGCGCTCGACGTTCGGCCGGGACGGCCTCAACCTCGGTGCCCTGAAGGACATGACCGACGGCAAGGCAAGCACGCCGAGCAAGTTCTTCGACACGGCCAACGAGTTCGGGTTCACGTTCAACTGGGCCTACGCCTCGCGGACCGACACGGCGTACTTCTCGTCGGGTCTGCTCCCCCGCCGTGCCCCCGGCCTCGACCGGCGCCTCCCGACCCTCGGCACCGGTGGCTACGAGTGGCGCGGCTTCCTGAGTGAGAACGAGCACCCGCACGACGTGGGCGGGCCGCAAGGCCTGCTGCTGAACTGGAACAACAAGTCGGCACCGGGCTTCATGCACGGCGACGACACCCCGCTGGGCTCGGTGCACCGGGTCCAGCTGTTCAACCAGTTCCCGAACCGGGTCGGGCTGGCCGCCGACGTGAGCGTGATGAACCGGGCCGCCACCGAGGACACCCGTGCCCCGGCGTGGCCCGTCGTCAGCCAGGTCCTCCACACCGGGCCCGCTCCGAGCGCCCTCGATGCCCAGACCGTCGCCGTCCTCGACGACTGGGTGCGGCGCGACGCTCCGCGCGTCGACGTCAATGGTGACGGCCTCTACGACGACGCCGGGCCCGTGATCATGGACAACCTCTGGAAGCCCATCGCCGAGGCGGTGATGCACCCGGTGTTCGGCAACCTCACCGCCGCCCTCGACCAGATCCGCGGGCTCAACAGCGCGTCGGGCCCGTCGTACGTCTCGAAGGACCTCCGGACCTTGCTCCACGAGCACGTGCAGGGGCGGTTCGACCTGCACTACTGCGGCAAGGGCTCGCTGTCCGCATGCCGCGCCTCGCTGTGGGCGGTCGTGCACCAGATCGCCGCCGGCCTCGCCGCGTCGCAGGGGCCCAACCCCGCGGTGTGGACGTCGACGGCTTCACGGACGGGCTTCAGCCCGGGACTGATCCCCGACACCTTCCCGTCCACCAACCGGCCCACGTTCCAACAGGTCCTCGAGCTGGCGAGGCCCCGGGGCTGAGGGCCCGTCCGGCCCAGGGCCGGTGCCGACGAGGTCCGATGGGAGACTGCCCTCGGTGAGCAACGAGGCGATCGACCGGGCGAGTGCCGAGGACCTGGTGTCGCTGGCGACCGACGTCGGCTCCGCTCCGATGCAGGTCGGTGCCGTGCTGGTGCTCGGAGGCGGCGGCGCGCTCGACGTCGACCGGCTGATCCCGGCCGTCGCCGAGCGGATCCGGTCGGTCCCCCGCCTGCGCCAGGACCTGGCGCCCACACCGTTCGGCTGCGGCAGGCCGGTGTGGGTCGATGCCGCCGGGTTCGACATCGGCGACCACGTGTCGTTCGTCGAGTGCGCCGCGCCGGGCGACGAGGAGGCGCTGTTGAAGGTGGCTGCCGAGGTCGTCGGCACCCGGCTCCCGGCGCACCGGCCGCTCTGGCGCATGACGGCGGTGACGGGGCTCGACGGCGACCGGTCCGCCTTGATCGTCGCCTTCCACCACGTCCTCGCCGACGGCATCGGGGGCCTCGCGGTGCTGGCGAACCTCGTCGACGGCGCGCCCGTGCCGGCCGCGGTGGCGTTCCCGCAGCCCGCGCCTCCCAGCCGGGTGCTGGCGCGGGACGCGATGCGCGCTCGCCTCACGGCGGTCTCGCGCCTGCCGGCGTCACTTCGCCGGGTGCGCGACGCCGTCGTCCAGCTCCGGCCCACGGCGGCCACGCACGCGGCCGCGTGCTCGCTCAACCGGCCCACCGGACCGCGGCGGCAGTTCCTGGTGGTGCGCGCCGGGCTCGACGACGTGCGTCGGGTCGCGCACACCCACGGAGCGACGGTGAACGACGTCGTCCTCACCGCCGCCGCCGCCGCCCTTCGTGCGCTGCTGTTGACGCGCGGCGAGGACGTGGACCGGTTCATCGTGTCGGTGCCGGTCTCGGCGCGGCTGCACGCGAGCGCCACCGACCTCGGCAACCAGGTCGGTGTGATCCCCATCGAGGTACCCGCGACCGGCCCCGACGCGGTCCGCCTGGGTGCGATCGCAGCACGCACCCAGGCCGCGAAGCAGACGTCGCGGGCGGCTTCGACGGCGTTGCTCGGGCCGGTGTTCCGGCTGCTCGCCCGCCTGGGCCTCTTCCAGTGGTTCATCGACCGCCAGCGGCTCGTGCACACCTTCGTGACGAACCTGCGCGGGCCCGATGTGCAGCTGACCTTCCTCGACCGGCCGATCGTCGACGTCATCCCCGTCGCGGTGGTCACCGGCAACGTGACCGTGTCGCTGGCGGTGCTGTCCTATGCGGGCACCCTCGACATCACCCTCATCGCCGACCCCGACGCCTGCCCCGACCTCGGCGTGCTCCGAGATGCCCTCCGGGACGAGCTCGACCGGCTCGTCCGACCCGACCCCGCCCGATCCGGCGCCTGACCGCAACTGAAGGGACGCGCATGCGCAAGCTCATCCTGATGATGTCCGTGTCGCTCGACGGCTACATCGAAGGCCCGAACGCCGAGCTCGACTGGCACCTGGTCGACGACGAGCTCCACACCCACTTCAACGACGAGCTCGGCTCGATGGGTGCCTTCCTCAGCGGGCGCGTCACCCACGAGCTGATGGCCGACTTCTGGCCCACCGCCGACCGCGACCCGTCGAGCACCCCACCCATGGTCGAGTACGCCCGCATCTGGAGGGACACGCCCAAGATCGTGTACTCGCGGACGCTGGAGGAGGCCGGGTGGAACACGACCATCGTGCGGGAGGTCGTCCCCGACGAGGTCCGCGAGCTCAAGGAGCAGCCCGGCGGCGACCTGGCGCTCGGCGGCGCCGACCTCGCCGCGACGTTCCTGAAGCACGACCTCGTCGACGAGTACCGGCTCTACCTCCACCCGGTGATCATCGGGCACGGGAAGCCGCTGTTCCCGCCGTTGGAGTCGCGCATCCACGTGCAGCTCGCCGAGACCCGGGTCTTCGGGAACGGGGTGGTCCTGCTCCGCTACGAGCGGCCGTGAGGAGCGCACCGCCGCCCCGGGGATGGCAGAGTCGGGTCGCCCACAGCCGGGTCCGGCTGCGACGACCGTGGAGAGGGGCTTCGTGGGTGACTCGAGCGCGACCGGCGTGACGTTCATCGGGCCGGCGACGCCGTCGGCCGACGTGCTGGCCGGCGCGCTCGGTGCGAGCGTGATCCAGCACTGCCCCGCCGATCCGGACGACGGCGGCTGGGGCTGGGACTGGGAGCCGCTGCTGCGTGGCTGGCAGCACGACCTCGAGGCGACGACGCCCACGGGGCAGGTGGTGGTGTGCACGTGGCCCACCGTCGTGTCGGCCGTGCCCTTCACCGACCTCGGGCCCGAGGCCTGGCGAGCGCAAGTGGAGTGGCCGACGGCGCTGTGGTTCACGACCCTGGTCGCGGCTGCCGGCCACTGCACCGACGGTGGTTCCGTCGTCGTGGTGGTGGAGCGGCCGGTGACCCTCGACGCGCCGGGGCACGCCGCGCTGGTGGCGGTCAGCGACGGCCTCGTCAACCTGGTGCGCTCCCTCGCCGCCATCGAAGGTGCCCGGGGGGTCCGGGTCAACGTGGTCGCGACCGAGGTGCACACGGCTCCCGCAGTGCCGCGGGGGGCACCGCCCGCGCTCGACGGCTTCCCCGGGCGCATCGGCCACGAGGTCGCGGGTGCGGTGCGCCTGCTGCTGTCGTCCGACGCCGGCGGCGTCACCGGAACGGTCCTCGCCGCGGACTGCGGTCGCTGATGGGCACCGACGCGACCACCCCGATGACGGTGCTGGTGACCGGTGCGTCCGGTGGCGTGGGCCGCGGCATCGCCCTGGCGTGCGGGGCCGCGGGGTGGGAGGTCTGGATCGCGGCCCGGCGCGGGCCCGAAGCGGCCGCGGTCGCGGACGAGGTGTCGGCCGTCGGCGGTCGGGGGCGTTGGATCGAGTGCGACGTGAGCCGTGAGGCGTCGGTGCAGGGCGTGCTCGAGGAGGTGGCCGCGACGTCGGACGGCCTCGACGGCATCGTCCACAACGCCACCAGCGGCTTCTCCTCGCAGGCCGGACCCATCGCCGACATCACCCTCCCCCAGCTCGAGGACCACGTGGCCGTCGCCTCGCGCGGCCTCTACCTCCTGGCCCGGCACGGCCATGCGCTGCTCGCCGCCCGGCGGGGCTCGATGGTGGTGATGACCTCCGAGGCGGGCTTCGAGGGCAAGCGCCTGCTGGCGGCCTACGCCATGGTCAAGGCGCAGCAGCGGTCGCTGGTGTCGGTGCTGGCGCGCGAGTGGGGGCCCACCGGGGTGCGGGTCAACGCGGTCGCGCCACTGGCGGCCTCACCCGCGATGGAGCGGGCGTTCGTTGCCGACCCCGCCATGGAGCAGCGGGTGATGGGTCGGATCCCGCTCGGACGCCTGGGCGACGCCACCGACGACATCGGCGTGGCGGTGCGGTTCCTGCTGGGCGACGACGCACACTTCGTCACCGGCCAGACCCTCATGGTCGACGGCGGCAGCTGCCCCGCGCCCTGAACCCCGCGCCCGGTCAGGCGGGCGCGACCCGGCCGTCGCCCGACAGCAACGTGCGCAGGCGGGGCAGGACCTCGGTCCCCACCCGCTCGATCTGCCCGCGCACCTGGGACGGCGTGGTCCCGGCATGGAACACGCGGAGGTTCAGCGAGTCGCAGCCGGTCGAGGTCAGCAGGTCGACGAGGCGCTCGGCGATCTCTCCCCCGTCGTCCGACGCCACCAGGCCGTCGCCCGCGCCCCAGTGGTCGCGGGCGGAGGCCGGCGCCGCACGCCGGTAGCGGTCCATCTGGTCGGCGACCGAGGTCGTGGGCGGCGACCCCACCCACACGCGCCGGATGAGGATGCACGACCCGCCCCCGCCGGCCTCCCGGTGGGCGACCGACGCCTCGGCTGCCCGCGCGGTGGAGATGAGCGAGTCGAACAGCAGCCCGATGCCGAGCGCGCCCGCCCGGCGCGCCGCGGCGGGGCTCTGCGCGGCGCTCACCACCGGCAACGGATCGGCTCGCAGCGCCCCCACCGCCGGGTCCGCCGCAAGCGGGCCGGTGGCGCGGCCCCGGAGCCCGGCGACGGCAACCGGCAACGCCGTGGTGAAGCGCTCGCGCATCTCCTCGAACGGCACGTCGGACACGGCGAAGTCGTCTGCCAGCGCGCCCGCCGCGAAGCCCGCGCCCACCCGACCGGGGAAGCGCTGAGCCGTCCAGGCCAGGTCCTCGACCACCTGAGCGACCGGCCGGAGGGGAAGCAGCAGGGGGCACGGCGCCGCCCACGCCCGGTCGGTCGCCTCGAGCGCCCAGGTCGCAGCCAGCAGCGGGTTCGGCAGGTAGTTGGGGAGGCCGCCGTGGTGCTCGCTGGTCATCACCCCGTCGAACCCGGTCGCCTCGGCCAGCCCGGCCTGCGCCATCAGCTCGGTCACGACCTCTGCGGGCGGGAGGTCGTGCGGGTAGAGGCGCAGCGAGACGGCGCCCGGGCTCAGGGGGAGAGAACGCGGCGACGAGCCGGACGGCATGGTCGTAGCGTGCCAGACGGGCCGGCCTGGAGCGCTCGGGGTGGTCGGGCCGTGGGAGGCGGCGCCGACCGGCGGTCAGGCGCCGCCCGACAGGATCTTGCTCGAGAGCGAGCCGCAGTTCGCCGTGACCCACGCCTTGTAGCTGGCGACCGCGCTCT
>JADGOP010000103.1 GCA_017882935.1 Actinomycetota bacterium | reverse complement strand
CTTCCACGAGGTCGGCGGCCTCGACGCCATCGTCGACGTCGTCGGCACGTGCGCCGCCCTCGAGGTGCTCGACATCGACGACATCTCGTCCAGCCCCGTCACCACCGGCCTCGGCATGGTCCGCGCCGCGCACGGCACCATCCCCAACCCGTCGCCGGCCGTGGTCGAGCTGCTACGTGGTGCCCCCACGCGCGGCATCGACGTGCCGATCGAGCTCACCACCCCCACGGGAGCGGCGCTGCTCGCGGGCCTGGTCAGCTCCTGGGGACCGCTGCCGGCCCTCACCATCACCGCCACCGGCTTCGGGGCCGGGTCCCGGGAGATCGACGGCCGTCCGAACCTCACCCAGGTGGTGCTCGGCGACGCCCAGGAGGATCGGGCCACCGCACCGGTCCCCGGCCAGCCGGTGGTGCTCCTCGAGGCCAACCTCGACGACGTCACCGGCGAGGTGCTGGGCCACACCATCGGCGCGCTGCTCGGGGCCGGCGCTCACGACGCCTGGATCACCCCGATCATCATGAAGAAGGGTCGGCCCGGCCACACGGTGAGCGTCCTCGCCGACCCGTCACTGGCCCGGCAGCTCGCCTCGGTCCTCTCCACCGAGACCGGCACACTCGGCATCCGCGGCCAGCAGCTCGACCGTTGGCCCGCGGCACGTGGCTTCGACGAGGTCGAGGTCGACGGGCTGCCCCTGCGCGTGAAGGTCGGACCCGGCCGGGTCAAGGTGGAGTACGACGACGCGGTGCGCGCCGCCCAGCGCACCGGTCGCCCGCTGCGCGAGGTCATGGCCCGGGCCGAGGCGTCGTGGCGCACGGTCAACGAGGAGCGCGTGACGTCGGGTCCGTGGGTGCCCACCGCGGTGCCCGAGCCCCCCGACGACCGCGACGACGAGACGCCCTCAGCCGACGTCGAGCCCATCGGCGGGCGACACCATGACCATCCGCACCCGCACGCCCACACCCCCGAGGGGGGCACCGGCCACCAGGCACCGGGTGCCGCGGGCGAGCCCTACGAGGAGGGGCCGGCCGACCCGGCGAGCTGAGCACCTGCCGATCGGGTGCCCGCCACGGAAGCGGGCGCGGGCGCGTCGTGCTCGAACTCCGAGGCCAGCTCGGCCTCCATGGCGGCCTGGCGCACCACGTCGGCACCGGAGCCGAGCTTGCGCCACAGCGCGGGGTAGTTGCGGTACTCGAGACCGTCGGGGATCCAGCCGCTGGCCACGAGCTCGCGGTGGTAGGCCGGGAGGTGCTTCCACGGCACACCCATGTCGACGTGGTGGGCCAGGTGCCAGCCGATGTTGTACGGCACCATCAGGAAGCGGGCGGCCACGTGCTGGCGCACCGAGTGGGTGGTGCGGCGCCGGTCCTTCGAGCGCTCCATGCCACCGTGCTCGGCGATGGCCCGCAGCCGGTTGGTGACCCGCCAGAGCGTCATCCAGGGCAGGAACCACATCACCCAGTAGAGCCACCAGTAGCCGAGCGCCGCGAAGACCCCGAAGATGACGGCCTGGAAGGCCAGGATGCACCCGGCGTGGGTGCGGGTGGCGTCGTACTTGAGGCCCCGGAACAGGCTCTTGAGGTTCTTCCACCCCGACTGGCCGAACAGGTCGCGGGTGAGCTTGCGCCGCAGCGAGGCGCGGGAGATGGGATAGCCGCGGTAGAGGTTCATGTCGGGCTCGTCGGGGCCGAACTCGTCGCGGTGATGGGCCATGTGGCCCCGGCGGTAGAGGTCCGTTGAGATGAAGGCCGGATAGCCGACCACCCAGCGACCCACCCAGTCGTTGACCTTCTTCTTGGAGAAGAGCAGCCGGTGGGCGGCCTCGTGCGACAGGCTGGCGAACGCCGCGTGAGCCCGGCCCATGAGCAGGAAGCAGAGCAGGAAGGCCCACCACTGGCCGATCCACACCGCCAGCGCGATGAGGCCGAAGGACTGGAGGTACACGCCCACGACGGCCACCGCGTTGCGGGCGTTCGGGATGCGCCGCAACTCGGCCCGGATCTCGGGGACGGCCTTGCCGCCGGCCAGGAGCCGGTCGGTGGGCAGCACGTCGGGAAGCAGCTCGGCTGGGGGGATCATGGTGGTGGCCACGGTGTCAATCTTACATGTTCACGCCATCCGTGTCACAGCTGTAACACCGGGTGCCCCCGCACCTCGCCTTGACCGGAACTTTTCCCCGAAAGGTGTCGACTGGGTCCATCAGGAGCGCGTGGGCACGAGCCGCACGCCACGCGCCAGGAGGACCTCCGTGGCCACCCCCACCACCCAACGAGCACGTCAGGCCCGACGACCGCAGCCGAAGCGACCCTCGGCCGCCGCGGCGCGCGCGGCACAGGCCAAGCGACAACGGGTGCGCAACGCCCTGCTCATGACCGGGCTCGTGGTCGCGCTCGTCGCCGGGCTGGTGATCGCCAAGGTCAGCTCGGGGCACAAGACCAACACGGCCGCCCCCACCACGAAGGCCCCCGCCTCGGTCGTGGCCGCGGTCGGGTCCGTGCCCACGGCGAGCCTGGCCCGTGCCGCCTCGCCGCCCCCGACCGGACTGGCGCCGATCGGCGGCGCCGCGGTCACGAAGGACGGCAAGCCGCTCGTGCTCTACGTCGGCGCGGAGTACTGCCCGTTCTGTGCCGCCGAACGGTGGGCCATGGTCACCGCGCTGTCGAAGTTCGGGACGTTCCACGGCCTGGGCGCCACGCACTCCTCCTCCATCGACGTCTACCCCGACACCGCCACGTTCTCGTTCCACGGCGCCACGTACACCAGCCCGTACCTCGCCTTCCAGGGCGTCGAGACCCAGACCAACCAGGTCGACGGCAACGCCTACAGCCCGCTCGACACCCTCACGGCCGGCCAGCAGAAGCTGCTCGGCACCTACGACGCGCCTCCCTACGTGTCGTCGAGCTCGGCTGGGTCGATCCCGTTCATCCTGTTCGGCGGCAAGGCCGTCCAGTCAGGCGCCTCCTTCAGCCCCTCGGTCCTGCAGGGCAAGACCATGAGCCAGATCGCCGCGGCCATGCACGACCCGGGCTCCGACGTGGCCAAGGCCGTGAACGCCACGGCCGGCGCCTTCGTGGCGCGGTTGTGCTCGCTGACCGGCAACAAGCCCGCGAACGTCTGCCGTGCCTTCACCACGAGCTGACGGCACCGACCGCGAGGCGCCGGTGCCCGGCTGGGTGGCACTCGCGGGCAGCGCTCTGTCGGTGCTCGGCATCGCGCTCGGCACCTACCTCACCGTCGCCCACTACACGACCGCGTCGGTGCTGGCGTGCGCCGAGACCGGCGTCATCAACTGCACCAAGGTGACCGGGAGCAGCTACTCGGTGGTGCTGGGGGTACCGGTGGCGCTCGGCGGCCTCCTCTACTTCGTCGCGATGCTCCCGCTGCAGCTGCCGCGGGCCTGGCGGGCCCCGAGCCCAGCCCGCCGCCGGGCGCGCCTGGCCTGGAGCCTCATCGGCGTCGCTGCGGTGCTGTGGCTCGTCTACGTCGAGCTCTTCCGCCTCGACGCCATCTGCCTGTACTGCACCGCGGTGCACGTCGTGACCATCGCCCTCTTCGGGCTCACGGCACTGGGCACCGCCCTGGCCCCGCCGGAGCGACACGACCCGGCCGGGCAGGACCGCGAGCCGGCAGGCGCCGGAGCCGCCGTCGCACCCCAATAGGCTCGGCCGCGTGGCTGCCCGAGCGTCGACGATCCCGGGCCGCCTGCCCGCCGCGGTCCGCAACATCACCGACGACGAACGACCGCTGACCGCCCGCTCGGTCATCGCCAGCACCCTTCTCGGCGTCGACCCGCCGCGCCTCCCCACCCGGCTGATCGTGCGCTCGGGTGAGCTGTTCGGGATCGCACAGGGCACCACCCGGGTCGCGTTGTCACGCCTCGTCGCGAGCGGGGCCCTGGAGCCCGACGGCGACGGGTACCGCCTCGCCGGGACGCTCCTCGGCCGCCAGACGCGGCAGTCGCTGAGCCGCGCCGGCACCACGCGGGCCTGGCACAGCGCGTGGGTGGTCGAGGTCGTCGTCGTCGGCGACCGCCGCACCTCGGAGCGCGCTGCGCTCCGCACCGCGGCCACCGCCCTCCGCCTGGCCGAGCGCCGCGAGGGGGTGTGGATGCGACCCGACAACCTGCCGCGGTCGCACCTGGCGTCGCTGCCCGACGCCCACGCCGTGGTCCTCGCGCAGTGCGAGCGCTCGGTCGCCCGACCCGACCGTGACGACGCCGCGCTCGCTCGCGACCTCTGGGACCTCCCCGCGTGGGCCGACCGCGGCCGCGCGCTCCTCGCCGCTATCGGGGCGCTCCAACCGCTGCTTGCCGGTGGTGCCGTCGAGGTGCTCGGGCCGGCGTTCGTCGTGTCGGCGGCCGTGCTCCGCCACTTCCAGGCCGACCCGCTGCTCCCGGCCGAGCTGCTGCCCGCCGACTGGCCCGGAGCCGAGCTGCGAGCCGGCTACGAGCGCTACGACGCCACGTTCAAGGACGCCTGGCGCACCTGGTTCCAGACGCAACACTGAGCTGCTCCGGGGCGCGGGACTACCTTGCCCCGCATGGACACCGGGTCGGGGCCTGCCTGACATGAGCACCCGAGGCTCGAGGCTCGAGCGGCTGACCGGCTCGTTCACGACGGGCGAGTGGGCGCGGCTCGGTGGCTTCTACGGCGTGATCATCGCGTTGCACGTGGCGGGGTGGGGCCTCTTCCTGACCTACGGGAGCCGCCTCGGCCCGGCCTATGCAGGGGCCGGTGGCCTCGCCTACAGCTTCGGGCTGCGCCACGCCTTCGACGCCGACCACATCTCGGCCGTCGACGACACCACCCGGTTCCTCATGCAGCAGGGCAAGAAGCCGCTCGGCACGGGCTTCTTCTTCTCGCTCGGCCACTCGACGGTGGTGGTGGCCCTCGCCATCGCCATCGCCGCCTCGGCGGACGCGGTCCGACGCCACCTGCCTGCGTTCCAGACCTTCGGCGGCACGATCGGCGCCACCGTGTCGGGCACGTTCCTCATCGCCATCGCCATCGTCGACTTCTTCATCCTGCTCGGGGTGATCGACGTGTGGCGCAAGGCCAAGACCGGGCTCTACGACCCCGAGCACCTCGACGAGCTGATGCAGCAGCGGGGGTTCATCAACCGCATCCTCGGCGGCCGGTGGCGCCACGTGCTGTCGGACTCATGGCACATGTACCCCGTCGGCTTCCTCTTCGGCCTCGGCTTCGACACCGCGTCAGAGGTCGGCCTGCTGGCCCTCACGACCGCGGCCGCGACCGGTAGCGCGTCGCACCACGGGAGCCCACCCATCGGTGCGGTCGTCGCCCTGCCACTGCTGTTCGCCGCCGGCATGTCGCTGATGGACACCACCGATGGGGTGTTCATGGCGAAGGCCTACGACTGGGCGTTCTCGCACCCGATCCGCAAGGTCTATTACAACCTCGCCACGGTGGCGCTCGGCGTGTTCGTGGCCGGCGCGATCGGCATCGTCGAGTACCTCCAGGTCATCTCCGACCACGCCCACCTCCACGGCGCCTTCTGGGACTGGCTGGCGGGCCTCGACTTCGAGCTGCTCGGGTACTTCATCGTCGCCACGTTCATCGCCTGCTGGATCGGCTCGGTGCTGCTCTACCGCTGGCGCCACATCGACGAGCGCTACGGCACCGTCCGCTCGGCCGCCGACTGACCCCGGTCGCCGTCGAGGAAGTGGAGCTGATCGGCCAGCGCCGTCAGCTCGTGCATGGGCGCCCCGGCCGCCGCGGCGACGCGGAGCGGCTCGTCGTAGATGGCGGCCAGCTCCATGGGGCGACCCGCCTCGTGGTCGAGCTTCATGCTCGGCGCGTAGGGCGTCATGCGGTCGGTGTACTCGAGCATCTGGTCGACGAAGCCGTCACCCACCGGGTGCCCGATGGCCACCGAGGCCGCTTCGACCTCGCGCATCAGCCGCGTGACGAGCGCGCGGCTGGAGGGGTCGGCCTGGAGCTGGTCGGTGCCGGCGTCGAGGACCACCGACAGGCCGTTGTAGGGCATGTTCCACATGAGCTTCTGCCACCGGGCGGCCAGCAGGTCGGGACGCTCGCGCACCTCGATGCCGGCCGCCTCCAGATCGGCGCCCACCGCTCCGACCGCGTCGGTGATGCCCGCCGCGGTGCCGTCGGACGTCCGCTCGCCGAGGCTCACCGCGCCGAAGTCGAGGTGCCGCACGAAGCCGGGCCGCTCGCGGGTGGCGCACACGAAGCACAGCCCGCCAAGGACCGTGGCGGCAGGGGCCGCCGCAGCCGCCTGGTCGTCGACCCCGAGCCCGTTCTGCATCGCCACCACGATGCGCCCCGGGGCGTCGAGCGGCCCCAGCAGCCGGCCGAGCGAGCCGTTGGCCGTGGTCTTGACGGTGACCAGGACCACGTCGACGGCGGGAAGGTCGGCCGGGTCGGTGCACACCGACACCTCGGGCAGGGTGATGTCGCCGTCGACCGACTCCACGCGCAGCCCCTCGCGGCGCAGCACCTCCGCGTCGGACCGGGCCAGGAAGTGCACCTCGTGCCCGGCCGCGGCCAGCCGGGCCCCGTAGAACCCGCCCACCGCGCCCGTCCCGATCACGGCGTAGCGGCGCTGGGTCACCCCCCGTACCTACCACGTGGGACCTTCCGAACGAGTCGTCGCCAGGTCCACGCGCCCCCCGCTCAGGCGAACTGACCCCCAGAAGCACCCGTTTTCCGGGGCTTCCCACAGAACATTTGCTTCGGCCGTACGATCGGAGCCATGACCGTCGACACCGACCGCTTCTACTTCCGCCAGCTCCTCGCGGGGCTCGACATCGCCGAGGGCGACCACGTGGCCGAGCAGATGGTCAACTTCGTCTACCTCATCGGCGACCGCGAGACCGGCGAGGCCATGGCCATCGACCTGGCCTACGACATCGACGGGGCCCTCGCGGTGCTGGCCGCCGACGACATGCGCCTCACCGGTGTGCTCGCCACCCACTACCACGCCGACCACGTGGGCGGGGACCTGTGGGGCAACCCCATCAAGGGCATCCGCGAGGTGCTCGCCACCCAGCCGGTGCCGATCCACGTCCAGGACGACGAGGTGGAGTGGATCGTGAAGTCCACCGACGTCGCCACCTCCGACCTCTCGGGCCACGCCAGCGGCGACACGGTGATGGTGGGCGACATCCCGATCACCCTGATCCACACCCCCGGCCACACGCCCGGAAGCCAGTGCTTCCTGGTCGAGGGGCACCTCATCTCCGGCGACACGCTGTTCCTCAACGGCTGCGGCCGCACCGACCTGCCGGGCAGCAACCCCGAGCAGATGTACGAGAGCCTCACGCAGAAGCTGGCCAAGGTCCCCGACGACGCGGTGCTGTACCCGGGCCACCTCTACTCCGAGAAGCCCTTCGCCTCGATGGGTGAGACTCGCAGCCGCAACGTGGTCTTCCGTCCGCAGACGGTCGAGGAGTGGCTCAACATCTTCACCTGAGACCCACGCCGCTCCAAGGGGCACACTCTGTCGATGAGCT
>JADGOP010000102.1 GCA_017882935.1 Actinomycetota bacterium | reverse complement strand
GATGTTGACCACGCCTGCCGGGATGTCGGCCTCCTGGAAGATCTCACCCAGGGCCAGCGCGGTGATGGACGTGAACGACGCCGGCTTGATCACCGCGCAGTTGCCTGCGGCCAGCGACGGGGCGATCTTCCAGGCCGCCATGATGAACGGGAAGTTCCACGGGATGATGCCGGTGGTGACGCCCTGCGGCTCGTAGCGCTTGTAGTTGCTCGAGGGAGGGAAAGGCGTGCCCTCGAGGTCGACGCGGTCGGGCTGCTCCTCGGCGCACCGGGCGAACCAACGGAAGGCGCTCACGCCACCGGGGATGTCGGCGAACATGGCCTTCTTGATGGTGCCGCCGCCGTCGCGCGCCTCGAGCTCGGAGAGCTTCTCGGCCTTGGCCTCGATGAGGTCGGCGACCTTGTTGAGCTTCGCGGCGCGCTCGGCCCCGGACATCTTCGGCCAGGGGCCCTCGTCGAAGGCCTTGCGGGCGGCGGCGATGGCGCGCTGGGCGTCTTCGCGATCGGCCTTGGCGACGTCGGCCAGCTTCTGGCCCGTGGCGGGCTCGTAGGTGGCGAAGGTGTCGCCGGACGCGGCGTCGACGTACTCGCCGTCGATGAACAACTGGTAATCGGCCATGTGCCGTTCCCCCTGGGAGCTGCAACGGGCGCGGGCGGTGCACCCACGCATCGGTGAAAGCACTGACGCTACCGGCCACCACCGCCGCGGTCGAACGACCTGACGATCCGTCAGACCGGTCAGGTCGAGGTCAGGCGCGACCCACGCAGGCGCTCCCGATCTCGTAGGGTTCGACACATGGGCGAAGCGCAGGACACGGGGCGTGAGGCGGCGCGTCCTTGATGCATCTCTCGGCCGATCACCTCGAGGTCCAGCTCGACGCGGGCACGTTCGCGGCCGCGGTCACGGGGAGCGGCACCTACGGCCTCGGACCGCTCGAGGTCACGCTCACCGAGGGACGCTGGCCGACCTTCGGGTGGACCGTCGCGAACCGTGGTGACACGCCCGTGGCGGTGCAATCGGTGGCGCTGGTCTTCGACGTCGTGGACTACACCGGCGCGCTGCGCATGTTCCGGCACGGCTACCAGTCGTGGTCACCGAGCGGCATCGCCACCTTCGACGTCGACGTCGACCCCTCGACCGTGGCCCGGTTCCCCTTCGTCCAGGCCGTGCACCACGCCGACCAGGCAACGGTGACCCTTGCCGACGAGCTGCGCTCGGAGTGGTTCACGGTGCTCGCCCACGACGGTCCGGGCGCGCTGCTGGCCGGGTTCGATGGCGGCGGTTGGCACGACGGCACCTTCCGCCTGCGCTGGGCCGGCGACGACAGCGAGGTCGAGCTGTGGGCCGAGGCCTTCCTTGGCGACGCGGTGCTGGCCCCCGGCGCCCGCCGCGAGCTGCACGGCGTGGTGGTCGACGACCGCGCCGACGTGCCGGCGTCCGAGCTGCTGGCCTCCTGGGTCACGCCGGTCGGCCACGAGCTCGGCGCCCGCGTCGACGCGCCGTTCCAGCTCGGGTGGTGCTCCTGGTACCAGTACTTCCACGACGTCACCGAGCACGACATCCGCGAGAACCTGGGCCGCGCCTCGCAGTTCGGCTTCGAGGTGTTCCAGGTCGACGACGGCTTCCAGTCGGCCATCGGCGACTGGCTCACCACCAACGCCAAGTTCCCTGCGGGCCTCGACGACCTCGCCTCGTCGATCGAGTCGGCCGGCTTCCAGCCGGGGCTGTGGCTGGCGCCGTTCCTGGCCGCCCCCGACTCACACGTCGCCACGGAGCACCCCGACTGGCTCGCGACCCACGTCGACGGCAACGGCGACCGGCGCCCCCTGTACGCGTGGTGGAACGAACCGTGGGGTGGCGGCCACGACGGCTTCATGTACGCCCTCGACACCAGCCATCCCGAGGTGCAGGAGCACCTGGCCTCGCTGGCCGCGCAGCTCGTCGAGATCGGCTTCACCTACCTGAAGCTCGACTTCACGTTTGCGCCCTCGGTCGACGGCGTGTGGGCCGACGCCTCGCTCACGCCGGCCGAGCGCGTGCGGTCCGGCTTCGACGCCATCCGCCGTGGCGCCGGCACCGACGCGTTCCTGCTCGGCTGCGGCGTGCCGCTGTCACACGTGGTCGGCGTGGTCGACGCCAACCGCATCAGCCAGGACGTGGCCCCGCTGTGGGACCTCGACGGGCGTGACCCCATCGTCGCCGGCTACCGAGACATCGAGCCCGCCACCCGCCACGCCTACGCCAACACCCTCGCGCGGAGCTTCATGCACCGGAAGCTGTGGCTCAACGACCCCGACTGCCTCATGCTGCGCACCGAGCGCACCGGGCTGTCGGCCGACGCGGCCCACACCTGGGCCCGCGCCATCGGGCTGTCGGGCGGCCTGGCCCTGGTCTCCGACGACCTGTCGCTGCTCGACGACGCGGCCCGCGACGTGCTGGCCGCGACCGTGGAGCTGGGCCGGGCGAGCGACAACGAGGCACGCAAGGGCGTCTCGCCGGTGGTGCCCGACCTGCTCGACGCCTCGGTCCCCACCACGATCACCGCCTCGGGCCACACGCTCGTGACCGACGTCGCCACCGGCACCTCGACCTTCACCTGAGCTGTCCCGCCCGTCGCCGGTGTCAGACGGGCGCGACGGTCCAGGTGCCGGCGTCGAGGTCGTCGGCGTCGGACGAGGCCGCCCGACCGTCGGCGGCGAGCTTGCGCAGGTGCGCCCAGAGCGAGCGCCGGGCCACCTTGTAGCGCTCCTCGTCGACGTCGTCGTAGACGAGGGGGACGAGCGCGTCGACCGTGACGGGACCACCGGCGGCGGCAAGCACCTCGGCGACCTTGGCCTCGCGGTCGAGGCGGTGGTCGACGAACCAGTTGACGGCCTCGGCGGGATCGGTGAGCAGGTGGCCGTGGGCCGGCGCCAGCGTGCGCAGCGGCGGGCGCAGCGTCAGCAGCTTGCGCAGCGAGTCGAGGTAGGTGGCCATGTCGCCGTCGGGCGGCGAGATGACGACGGTGCTGCCTTCCATGAGGTGGTCGCCGGTGAAGAGCAGGCGCTCCTCCTCGAGCAGGTAGCACAGGTGGTTGCTGGCGTGGCCGGGGGTGTGCACCGCGCGCAGCCGGAACTCGGTGGCGTCGATGGTGTCGCCATCGGCGAGGCTGCGGGACACCTCGAGGCCGTCACGGGAGTCGAACGCCAGGATCTCGGCGCCGGTCCGGGCGGCCACGGCCACGGCGGCGGGCCAGTGGTCGATGTGGGTGTGGGTGCACAGCACCCAGCGGATGCGGTCGCCGCCGCAGCCCAGGATCGCGTCGATGTGCGCGGGGTCGTCGGGACCGGGGTCGATGACCGCGATCTCGTCGACGCCGACGAGGTAGGTGTTGGTGCCGGGGCCGGTCATCATCCCCGGGTTGGGGGCCAGGATCCGGCGGACGAGCGGCGAGAGCGCGCTGGCCACGTCGGTGACGAGCGGCCTGGGCTGCTCGGCCTCGTCGGTGTCCGCCCCGCCCGTCTCCGGGCGGGACGTGCTCATGTCGGCTCCGCGTCGGACGTGGCGCCGGACAGGTGCGAACCGCCGACTGCGTCGACGTCGGGCATGCCCACGGGATGCTCGCCCGTGGCGCGGGGCGCGCCGGCGGAACCGGCGTTCCACGCGGGACCGCCGCGGTCGCCGACGCCGGGCCAGCTGCCGAGCGACTCGTCGCCGGCGTAGGCCCGGTCGTAGTCGGGGTCGCCGGGCATGACGATGCGCACGCCCGCCTCGTCGTTCAGCACCCGCGGCACCATCGGCGGCACCTCTGGCAGGGCTTCGGCTGCGGCGAGCGCCTCGACCACGGTGGCGGAGCGCGAGAGCGACCGCACGTTCGCCACCGTGGGCGGGAGCATCGAGTACGTGCCCGCGGCGTGCGCCTCGAGGGCGTCGACGGGACGGATCCACTGCGCGGCGATGACCTCGCGGTCGTCGTGGACGGGCTTCTGCCCGCCCGGCGCAGCGGCCAGGAAGAAGCGGGTGTCGTAGCGCCGGGGCGCGCCTGCCGGCGTGACCCAGTGCGACACGTAGTGCATGTCGCCCAGCTCGAACCGCAACCCCTCCTCGACGAAGACGTCGACCAGCCGGCGCTCGCGCTGGTCGACGCCGCGGCGGTGCCCGACGAAGCGCTCGGCCACGACCGGGTCGTCGAACCTCAGCGGGGAGCCGTCGGCCCAGCGGGCCGGCAGCAGCCCGGCCTCCTCGAAGGTCTCGCGGATGGCGGCGATCCAGAACGCCAGACCGTTGCCCGGCAGGTTGAGCCTGGCCGACGCCCCGGCATCGGTGAGGCCGTCGCACAGCGGCTCGACCTCGGGCTCGCAGTCGGCCGGGTCGACCCCACCTCCCGGGAAGACGTAGGCGCCGCCCACGAAGTCGGAGTTGAGGTTGCGGCGCAGCATGCAGACCTCGAGGCCCTGCTCGCCGTCGCGCACCAGCATGACGGTCGCGGCAGGCCTGATCGGGACGGGCTCGCCGTCTCCGGATGTGTCGATGTTGACGCTCACGCGTGGCCTCTCGACGCCGACGGAGGTCCGCTCGGGAGCTGACCGCGCCCACGTGGCGGGACCTCCCAGCCCTCGACGTCGACCACCTCGCCCTCGGCGCCACCGCGGCGCCAGCGCCGGGCCGCGCCCGCAGCGGCACCAGCGGCCGTGCCCGCGCTGCTGACGACGACCAGCGTGGACTCGACACGGCTGCGCACGACGCGCAGCACGAGATGGCGCACCAGCGCGCGGATGGGCGGCAGGATCAGCAGCAGGCCCACGGCCCCGGTGACGAAGCCGGGCAGCACCATGAGCACGCCGCCGACGAGGATCAGCAGGCCGTCGACCACGGAGTCGCCGGGGAGGCGACCGGCGTCGACGTCGGCGCGGAAGCGGCGGAGGGCGCCCAGCCCCGCCCACTTGAGCAGGAAGACCCCGAGGACGCTGACCAGCAGCATCAGACCCAGGGTGTCGAACCAGCCGATGGCGCCGGCGACCTGGATCGTGACCAGCAGCTCGATGACCGGCACGGCCACCAGCACGATCAGGAAGACGAGGAACATCTCCTCAGCGTACCGCCCGCCCTCCCGACCTGGCCCTGGCACGCGCGGCCAGCCGGTCGAGCCGGTCGTCCCACCGGGCCCCCACGTCGACCATCCAGGCCATGGCGTCGCGGAGGGCCTCCGGGCTGGGTGCGTAGCGCTGCTCCCGACCGTGCCGCTCGCTGACCACCAGCCCCGCGTCGGCGAGCAGCTGGAGGTGCTTGACCACGGCCTGGCGCGACACGGGCAGCGTGTGGGCGAGCTGCGTGGCCGTGGCCGACCCGGCGTCGGTCAGGTCGCGCAGGACCGCGCGGCGGGTGGGGTCGGCGAGCGCCTGGAAGACGGGTCCGGGGTCGACGGGCTCGCCGCCGGGGGGTGCCATCGGGGGTGGGCGCGGCGATCAGGCGGTGAGGGGCGCGAAGCGGCGCGCCGCGAGGAAGCTGCGCACCTCGAGGGCCAGCAGGGCACGGGTCCACGGGTCGTCGGGGCCACCCGCCGCGGCGATCGCGTCGAGGACGTGGCACACAGGCCCGGCACGGAGCACGGGGGCCTCGACCACGGTGAGCCGCGACCCGTCCTCGTCGGCGTCGAGCGTGAGGGTCACGGTCGAGGCGGCCGCGGGGTCGGCGTCGGTCCACCAGGTGAACCGCAGCAGCCGCGCCTCGTCGACGGTGTCGACCACCACCCGCCGCTCGTGGCCGTCGACGACCAGCCGCCCGCCGTGGCCCGGCGTGAGGGCGAGGTCGACCGGGTCGCCGAGCCAGCCGGCCAGCTCGGTGGGATCGGTGAGGAGCTGCCAGGCGTCGTCGGGCGTGGCGTCGAGGTGCACGGTGCGCTCGATCGCCGAGGGCGTCGACTCGGGCTCGGTCATGGGGCGGCCTCCTCGGCTCCGTGGGACGGCGCCGCGACGACGCCGTGACCTGCAGTGTGGACCGGTCCGGCGCGAAGTGCAACCCAGCGGTTGCGAAGATGCCTCCGGGCGCCCTACAGTCGCAACCAACGAGTTGCACATCTCCACCCCCGGAGGTACCCCCATGCCGAACCTGTTCGTCCCCACCGTCGTGCAGCCGAGCCCCCGGGGTGACCGGGCGTTCGACATCTACTCCCGCCTGCTCGAGGAGCGCATCATCTTCCTCGGCACCGAGCTCGACGCCGACGTCGCCAACCTGATCATCGCCCAGTTCCTGCACCTCGAGGCCGACGCCGCGACCAAGGACATCCGCCTCTACGTGAACTCCCCCGGCGGCGACATGAACGCCCTCTTCGGCGTCTACGACACCATGCAGTGCATCCGGCCCGACGTCAGCACGGTGTGCATCGGCCAGGCCGCCTCGGCCGCCGCGGTGCTGCTGGCCGGAGGCGCCGCCGGCAAGCGCTACGCGCTGCCCAACGCCCGCGTGTTGATCCACCAGCCGTGGGGTGGCGTGCAGGGGCAGTCGAGCGACATCGAGCGGGCCGTCAGCGAGATGGTGCTGCAGCGCGAGCGCATGGTCGAGATCCTGGCGCGGCACACCGGCCGGACCAGCGAGCAGATCGCGACCGACATCGACCGCGACTTCATCCTGCGAGGCGACGCGGCCGTGGCATACGGGCTCGTCGATCACGTCCTCGGCCCCCCGGCCGACATCGAGCCGGCCAGCGCGATCAGCGCGGCGCGCTGATCGGCGGGCCGGGCGTCAGTTGCCGAGGAGCGGCCGGCGCTCGGCCTCGCTGAGGCCACCCCAGATGCCGTGCGGCTCGCGGATCTCGACCGCGTAGTCGAGGCAAGGTTGCCGGACCGGGCAGGTGCGGCAGATCTCCTTGGCGCGGGCCTCGCGGGCCAGCTTCTCGTCCTTGCGTTCGAACGCCGCAGGTGGGAAGAAGACCGCTGCCTGTGGCCCCCGACAGGCGGCACGGATCTGCCAGGACTGCTCAACTCGTTGTGCGCTCACGAACAACCCCCTAGGAGCGCTAGCGGATACGTGAACCGGGATACCGGTGCACGGTTCCTCGGCCAGGCCGAGACAAGCATGTGTTCGGAGACTGCGCCTTGCGGCCCCGCCTCTTGGCGCGGCTGACCATACCGGCACCGATTTCCCCCCACAAGAGTCAACTTTCGCGAGCGTTCCGGGCGCGGTCGCGAACAGGTCCGGACGTGCGGAGGCTGGCGGAAGGCCTGCTCAGCGCGGGCGGGGCCTCAGTGGCCGGCGTCGACGGCGGCGCCCTCGAGTGGCTCGACCTCCAGCAGCAGCCGGTCGACCTCGACCACCCGCACCTGCTCGCCCCGGTCGATGGGCGTGGCCCGGTTGGTGCGGGCCCGCCACAGCCCGCCCCGCACCCGCACCACGCCGTCGGGGTTGAGCTGCACCACGGCCTCGCCCAGGTCGCCGACCATCCACTCCCGCCCGATGGTGGGCGTGGAGAACCGGGTGCGCACCATGGCCGGCATGCCGGCGAGCATGAACAGCACGACCGCCACCAC
>JADGOP010000101.1 GCA_017882935.1 Actinomycetota bacterium | reverse complement strand
TGTTCACCGAGCTCTTCTCGCTCGAGCCCCCGGTCGACTGGGGCTCGGTCCGCTACGCCGAGACCGAGGGCTGGGACTCGCTCGCCCACATGCAGCTCATCACCGAGCTCGAGGACCAGCTGGGCATCCTCATCGACACCGACGACGTCATCGACCTGTCGAGCTTCGACAAGGCCGTCGAGATCCTGGCGAAGTACGGGGTCGTCGTCGGTGGGTGACGCCCCGGTCGCCGTCGTCACCGGAGCCACCGAGGGCATCGGTTGGACCACGGCGCAGCGCCTCGCGGCCGACGGGTTCACGGTGGTGGTCAACGGCCGCACCGACGACGACCGGTTGGCCGACCGGGTCGACACCCTGCGCCGCGAGCACGGCGTCGAGGCGCTCGGCGTCGCGGCCGATGCCGGCGTCGCGGCGGAGGTGGCCGAGCTGTACCGGCAGGTGTTCGCCACCTACAAGCGCCTCGATGCCCTGGTGTCGAACGCGGGTGTCCTCGCCGACGCCGTCGTGGGCATGATCTCCGACGATGCCATCGACACCGCGCTGGCCGTCAACCTGGCCGGCGCCATCCGCCACCTCCAGGGCGCCGCCCGGGTGATGCGCCGGGCGCAACGGGGCTCGATCACCCTGCTCTCCTCGATCATGGCCACGCACGGCGCGCCCGGCCAGGTCGTCTACGGCGCCGCCAAGGCCGGCGTCATCGGCGCCGCCCGCTCGGCGGCCAAGGAGCTGGGGCCGCTGGGCATCCGGGTCAACGTCGTGGCCCCGGGCTACATCGCCACCCGCATGATCGAGGGCGTTCCGGCCGACATCCACGACGCCCGGGTCGAGGCCACCGCGCTCCGTCGGGTCGGCACGCCCGACGAGGTCGCCGCCGTCATCTCCTTCCTCACCTCCGACGCGGCCTCGTTCGTGACCGGGCAGGTCATCGGCGTCGACGGTGGGCTGGTGATCTGAGCGACAGCGGCATGCCCACCGTCGCCGACCTCGTCGCAGGGGAGCCGGACCACGTCGCGCTCGTCGACGCGCGCACCGGCGAGCGGCTCTCGTACGGCGCGCTCGACGCGGCGATCGCGGCGGTCGCCGGTGCTCCCGGTCCGCCGGCCGGTGCGCTGGCGTTCGTCTACACCTCGAACCGGCCCGCCGACGTGGTCGCCGAGCTCGGCTTCGCGCGCGGTGGGCTGGCCGTGGTCCTGCTCGACGCCTCGCTGCCCGAGCCGCAGCGCCGGTCGCTCGAGCGCCTGTACCTGCCCGAGGTCGTGGCCGGGCACGCACCGGCAGCCGACCGCGACGGCGTGGCCCGGGTGTGGCGGGAGCATGAGACCGCCGGCCTCGTCTGGTGGCAGGCCGGCGGCGGTCCCGAGACGGCGCCGGTGCACCCCGACCTCGCACTCTGCCTGTCCACCTCGGGCTCCACGGGCAGCCCCAAGTTCGTCCGCCTGTCGACCACCAACGTGCTCAGCAACGCCCGTGCCATCCAGCAGGCGCTGCGCATCGGCGCCGACGAGGTGGCGCTGGCCCACCTGCCGCTGCACTACTCGTACGGGCTCTCGGTGCTGCACAGCCACCTCGCCGCCGGCTCCACCGTGGTGCTCACGGGCGAGAGCGTGGTGCGGCCCGCGTTCTGGGAGCAGCTGCGCGAGCACCGGGTCACGACCCTGCCCCACGTGCCGTACGGCTACCAGATGCTCGACCGTGTCGGCTTCGCCGACCGTGACCTGCCTGCGCTGCGCACCCTCACGCAGGCCGGGGGGCGGCTCGACGTCGAGCACACCACGCGGCTGCACCGGCTCATGACCGACCGCGGCGGCTCCTTCTGGGTGATGTACGGCCAGACCGAGGCAACCGCCCGCCTGGCGGTGCTGCCGAGCGAGGAGTTCGACGCGCTGGCCGGATCGGTGGGACGGGCGATCCCCGGCGGGTCCTTCGAGATCGTCGCCGACGGGCCCGACACCTCCGACCGTCCCGGTTCGATCGTCTACCGCGGTCCCAACGTGATGCTCGGGTACGCCGGCGACCGTGCGGGCCTGGCCCGGGGCGACGACCTCGGCGGCGTCCTGGTCACGGGCGACGAGGGCCGGCTCGACGGCGACGTGCTCACCGTGCTCGGCCGCCGCAGCCGCATCGCCAAGGTGTTCGGGCTGCGGTTCGGCCTCGACGAGGTCGAGCGTGCCGCGGCCGATGCCGGCGGGGGGGCGGTGGCCGCCGTCGAAGGCGACAATGCGGTGGTGCTGTTCGTCGAAGGTCGTGCTCCCGACGCCTGCGCCGCGTTGGCCCGTTCCCTGGCCCGCTCGCTGCGCCTGCCGGCCGCGGGCGTGCGCGTGGTCGGCCTCGACGAGCTGCCGCGCACCGCGTCGGGCAAGGTCGCCTACGCCGAGCTCCCGGGCCCCTCGTGACCGCGCCGCTCACCGCCCCCGACGAGCTGCTCACCGGCAGCGTCTACGGCGTGCCCCAGGCCGCGCGCGAAGCCACCCTCCTGCCGGTGCTCAACGCGCTGACCGCGCACCACGCCGCCGCGTGCCCGCCCTACGGACGCATCCTCGACGCCTTCGGCGCCGCCCCGGAGGCGAGCCGCCTCGCCGATGTCCCCTGGCTCCCGGTGAGCCTCTTCAAGCGCGAGCGGCTCGTCAGCGTGCCCGACGACGAGGTGTTCAAGCCGCTGACCTCGAGCGGGACCACGGGCCAGACGCCGAGCCGGATCCTCCTCGACCGGGCCACGGCCGGCCGTCAGACCCGGGCGCTCGCCGCCATCATGACCAGCCTGCTCGGCCCGAGGCGACGGCCGATGCTCATCGTCGACGGGCCGGGCGTGGTGCGCGACCCGAAGGAGTTCTCGGCCCGCGGCGCGGGCATCGTGGGCATGCTCAGCTTCGGCCGCGACCACACCTACGTGCTCGACGACGCCGGCGTGCCCGACGAGGCCGCGGTGCTCGACTTCGCCCGCCGTCACGAGGGCGAGCCGCTCCTCGTCTTCGGGTTCACGTTCCTGGTCTGGCAGCAGCTCCTCGAGGTGTTCGAGGGGCGCCTCGACCTGTCGCAGGCGGTGCTCGTGCACAGCGGCGGCTGGAAGGCGCTGCTCGACCGCTCCGTCGACGACACCACCTTCAAGGGGCGGCTGCAGGAGGGGCTCGGCATCCGCTCGGTCCACAACTTCTACGGCATGGTCGAGCAGGTGGGCAGCGTGTTCCTCGAGGGGTCCGACGGGCTGCTGCACCCCCCGGCGTTCGCCGACGTGATCGTGCGCGACCCCGACACCTGGCGGGAGCAGCCGGTGGGCGAGCCGGGCGTCATCCAGGTGGTCAGCGCCCTGCCCACGAGCTACCCGGGCCACTCCCTGCTCACCGAGGACCTCGGCACGGTCGTCAGCATCGACGACCCGGCCGACGGCCACCTGGGCAAGGCCTTCGTGGTCCACGGGCGCGTCCCCCGCGTCGAGCTCCGGGGCTGCTCCGACGTCTCCGCGGTGGCCGACCGATGACCGGGGTGCAGGTGGTGGTCCCCGATCTGGGGCTCGTCGACGCCCGCAGGCTGGTGGCCAGCTGGGCCGACGAGGCCCCCACCGTCCGGCCTTTCGCCGAGGAGACGCTCGCGTTCGCCGTTGCCTACGGGCGCGCCCTCGCCGCGTCCGACGTGGCGCGGCAGCACCCCGAGGTGCGGGCGCTCGCGTTCTGGCTGCGCGAGGCGCCGCTGCGCGAGCTGCAGCGGGCCTTCGAGGCCGGACGGCCCGACGAGGTGGTGCCGTCGCCGCGTGGCACCGTGTTCCACATCCCGCCCGGCAACGTCGACACCGTCTTCGTCTACTCCTGGCTGCTCGCCGCACTGGTGGGCAACCGCAACCTGGTGCGCCTGCCGTCGGGCGGCGGCGACGTGGTCGACGCGCTCGCTGCCGTCGCCGGGGAGGTGCTGGCCGAGGAGCGCTTCGCCGGCGTCCGGGCACGCACCCGGCTCGTGCGCTACGGCCACGACGCCGAGATCACCGCGGCGTTCTCGGCCGCGGCCGACGTGCGGGTCCTCTGGGGCGGCGATGCGTCGGTGCTGGCGCTGCGCGCGGTGCCGCTGCCGCCCCACGCCACCGAGCTCACCTTCCCCGATCGCTTCGCGTTCGCGCTGCTCGACGTCGCCGCCGTCGCCGCGCTCGACGAGGCCGGCCTCGATCGCCTGGCCGACCGCTTCGTCACCGACGCGTTCTGGTTCGACCAGGTGGCGTGCTCGTCACCCCGGCTCGTCGTGTGGCACGGCACCGCCGAGGCCGCGTCGGTTGGCTCGACGCGGTTCTTCCCCGCGGTGGCGCGGGCCGCCGAGCGCTCGGGCTACCACGCACCGCTCTCGGCCGTGCTCGGCAAGTTCGTGCACGCAGCTGCCGCGGTGATCGAGGAGGGCGTCGAGCGGGTGCGGCTCTCGGGCAACGACGTCTTCGCGCTGACCCTGGCCGACGCCGACCGCTTCCGCCGCGAGGCCCCCGGCGGCGGGCTCTTCTACGAGCTCACCGTCGCCGACGTGGGCGAGCTGGCCGCCTTCATCCGCCGCCGCGACCAGACGGTCACCCACTTCGGCTTCGACGCGGCGTCGCTGCAGGCCCTCGCCGAAGCGTCGAACGGGCGCGGGATCGACCGCCTCGTGCCGGTGGGCCAGGCACTGGCGCTGCAGCGGTTCTGGGACGGCTACGACCTGCTGGCGGGGTTCACGCGGCTCACCCACGTGGTCCCCGAGCGGTGAGCCCCCGTCGCGGGCGCACCCGCACCTCCACCGACCCGGTGCGGGTCGCCCACCTCACCACCATCGACGCGAGCCTGCTCATCCTCCTCGGCACCGAGCTGGAGCTGGAGGCCGCGGCTGGCCTCGATGTTCTGGCCGTGTCGGCACCCGGGCCCAACCGGGCGGCGCTGGAGGCGCTGCAGGTGGAGGTCGTCGACGTGCCCCACCTCACCCGTCGCCGCAGCCTGCGCGCCGACGCCGCGGCCGTGCGCGACCTGTGGCGGTTGCTGCCGGGTCTCGACCTCGACGTGCTGCACACCCACACCCCGAAGGCCGGGATCTTCGGGCGCATCGTCGGACGGCTGCGCGGGGTGCCGGTGGTGGTCAACACCTGCCACGGGCTGCTCGCCACCCGCGAGGACCCGTGGCCCAAGCGCGCCTTCGTCTACGGGGTCGAGGGCCTCGCGTCACGCTTCTCCCACGCCGAGCTGTTCCAGAACGCCGAGGACCTGGCGTCGCTGCGGTTCGCGCTGCGGCGGGGGCGTGCCGAGGTGGTCGGCAACGGGGTCGACCTCGAGCGCTTCGCCTTCGATCCCGAGGCCCGCGCCAAGGTGCGTGCCGAGCTGGGTGTGGCCGACGACGAGCTGCTGGTCGGCGGCGTGGGGCGGCGTGTGGCCGCCAAGGGCCTGTTCGACTACGCCGCCGCGGCGCAGCGCCTGTCGGGCCGGGCGCGCTTCCTGTGGGTGGGCCCCGATGAGCCCGACAAGGCCGACGCCGTGCACGGGCAGCTCGACGGCGTGGAGCTGCTCGGCCAGCGCGACGACATGCCGGCGGTGTACGCCGCGCTCGACGTCTTCGTGCTCCCGTCCTACCGCGAGGGCCTCCCGCGGTCGGCCATGGAGGCGGCGGCGTGCGGCCGGCCGTTGGTGCTCACCGACATCCGCGGCAGCCGGGAGCTGGGCACCGACGGGGTCGAGGTGGCGTTCGTGCCCCCGGGCGACCCCGCCGCGCTGGCCGCCACCATCGGCGGCCTCCTCGACGATGCGTCCCGTCGGTCGCGGCTGGGCGAGGCGGCCCTGCGGCGGGCCATCGCGGAGTTCGACCAGCGCGACGTGGCCCGCGCCTCGGTGAGGGCGTACTGGACCGCAGCCCGCCGCCAGGGCCTGGCCTGGCCCGACGGCCCGCCCGAGCTCTGACCGCGCAGGTCAGGCCTGCCCGGCGCGGACCTCTCGTTCGTGCCCGCGGGCCGTGGCGACGGCCGACGCACGGACCCGTTCGCCGCGCAGCACCGTCCACACCGTTCGCAGCAGGCACCAGAGGTCGAGGCGGAACGACCAGTTGTCGACGTACCAGACGTCGAGCAGCAGACGCTCGTCCCAGCTCAGCGCCGTGCCGCCGTTGACCTGGGCCCAACCGGTGAGCCCGGGCGGCATGTCGAGCCGGCGGGCCTGGAACTCGTCGTAGTCGGCGAGTTGGGACACCAGCGCGGGGCGGGGCCCGACCAGCGACATCTCGCCCTTGGCCACGTTGACCAGCTGGGGGAGCTCGTCGAGCTTGAGGCGGCGCAGCAGCCGGCCCGTGCGCGTGACGAGCGGGTGGTCTCCGACGACCCGGCCCATGGTGTGGGGGTCGAGGTCGTTGAGGCGCATGCTGCGGAACTTCCACACCTGGAACGGCGTGCCGTGCCGGCCGGCGCGCTCCTGGCTGAAGAACACCGGCGGTCCGTCCTCGAGGCGGATCGCAACGCCTGCGGCGAGGACGACGGGAGAGCTGAGCACCATCCCGAGCGCGGCGAGCGACCGGTCGAGCACGGCCTTGCGCAGCGGGGTGCGCCCGGCGGCGGGGCGGGTCACCGGCGGGGACGGCTCGGGAGCGGGCTGGGGGACCGAGGCCATGACCGCCGCCTCAGCGCGTGGTCACGGCCGCGCGCGGGATGCGGGCGTCGACGGCCTCGTGGACCAGCGTGACCACCCGGTCGAGGTCACGGTCGGTGAGCGAGCTGCCGCTCGGCAGGCACAGCCCCTGCTCGAACAACCGGGCCGCCACCGCGCCGCCCAGGCGTGGGGCGTCGGAGTAGAGCGGCTGGAGGTGCATGGGCTTCCAGACCGGTCGGGCCTCGACGCGGTTGGCGGCGAGGTGGGCGATGACCGTGTCGCGGTCGGTACCCGCTGCGGCGGGGTCGACGGTGAGCGCGCTGAGCCACCAGATCGGCTCGCCGGTTCCTGCGTCGGGCATGAGGTCGACGCCCGGCAGGTCGGCGAGGGCCTCGCGGTAGGTGGCGTTGATGGCGCGGCGCCGCGCGACCCGCTCGTCGAGCTGGCCGAGCTGGCTGGTGCCGAGGGCTGCCAGGAGGTTGCTGAGCCGGTAGTTGAAGCCGACCTCGGTGTGCTCGTAGTGCAGCACCGGTTGCCGGGCCTGCGTGGCGAGGTAGCGGGCCCGTTCGACCAGTGCGGGGTCGTCGGCGACGAGCATGCCGCCGCCACTGGTGGTGATGACCTTGTTGCCGTTGAACGAGAGCACCGACATGAGGCCGAAGCTGCCCGCAGGCCGGCGGTGGTACGTGGCGCCCAGGGCCTCGGCGGCGTCCTCGATCAGGATCACGTCGTGCTCGGCGCACGCCGCGGCGATGGGGTCGAGGTCGGCCACCTGCCCGTAGAGGTCGACGGCCACCACGGCGCGGGGCAGGTCGCCGCGCGCGGCCGCGTCGCGCAGCTCGGTGCACACGAGGTCGGGGTCGAGGTTCCAGCTGCGGGCCTCGGAGTCGACGAGCACCGGCGTGGCGCCGAGGTAGGCCACCGCATTGGCCGAGGCGGCGAACGTGAGGTCGGACACCAGCACCCGGTCGCCCGGGCCGAC
>JADGOP010000100.1 GCA_017882935.1 Actinomycetota bacterium | reverse complement strand
CGGCACGCGTGGCGACGGGAGCGCCCACCACCTCCGGGGCGTCATCGGGTTCGGCGTCGATGAGGGGGTGGCGCGGTGGGCACGCTTCTACCTGGAGCCGGTCGACGAGGGCTCCGGGAGCGTCACCGAGGCCGTGCGCGATCAGGTGGCCCGACGATGATCCTCGTGGCGGGCGGGACCGGGCGGCTGGGAAAGGTCCTCGTCCCCGTCCTGCGCGCGAGCGGGTCCGAGGTGCGGGTGTTGACGCGGGACCGCGAGCGGGCACGCGGCATCGACGGGGTCGAGGTCGTGGTCGGCGACGTGCGCGACCCGGTCACCCTCGACGCTGCGGTGGATGGCGCCGAGGTCGTGGTGTCCGCCGTCCACGGGTTCGCCGGACCGGGTCGTGTCACCCCGGCGACGGTCGACCGCGCCGGCAACGCCCACCTGGTCGACGCGGCCCGACGCGCTGGTGCCGACGTCGTCCTGCTGTCGGTCGTCGGCGCCTCCCCCGACAGCCCCATGGAGCTGTTCCGGGCCAAGTACGACGCCGAGCAGCACCTCCGCAGGAGTGGCGCAGCCTGGACCATCGTGCGATCGACGGCGTTCGTGGAGCTGTGGGCCGAGATCATGGCCAAGCCCGTCGTGCTCGGTCGGGGCGAGAACCCGATCAACTTCGTCGCGGTCGCCGATGTGGCCGCGGTGGTGGCCGACGCCGTGGGCGACCGGACCCGACGCGGGCAGGTCCTCGAGGTGGGCGGACCGGACGACCTCACCTTCGACCAGTTCGCCGCGCTCCTCCTCGAGTGTGAGGTGGCGACGGGCAAGGTCCGTCACGTGCCCCGCGGCGTCCTGCAGGCGATGGCCGTGGTGTCCCGCCGGGCCCGCGCCGCGGTCGCCATGGACACCGATGACATGACCTTCGACAGCGAGAGCCGCGGCGCGCGCCCCGCAGGTCGAGCGCCGACACCGGCGCGGCTCGCCCTCGATCAGCTCCAGGTGGCGTGACACCCAGGTTCTGGGGAAGGGAAGGCCCCGGAGCCGGGCCGGGCCGGGTCAGGTCCCGGTGCCGGTGAAGGTGACCGTCTGCTGACCGCTGCCGTCATCGCCGGTGATGATCCAGGTGCTCGACGCGGCACCGGTGACGGTGGGCAGGAACTTGACGGTCTCGGTGAGGGTGGTGCCGGGCGGGATGACGGTGCCCTCGGCGAGCGTCGTCAGCGCGCTGAAGCCGCCGGAGACGGGTGGCTTCGACTTGAGGATCACCAGGTTCATCCCGCCCGTGTTGCCGACCGTGAACGACCGCGTCGTGGAGCTGCCGACGTGGACCGAGCCGAACCCGACGTTCAGCGAGCTGATGCTGATCTGGGCCGGGGGCGCGGAGGTGCCCTTCAGCGGCACCCCCGCGGCACCGATCGACGAGGTGATCACCAGCGTCGCGTTGTAGGTGGTGGGGGTGCTTCCGGCCGTCGCCGGCGGGGTGAAGGTGACCGCCACGCCCACCGACTGCCCGGGCGCCAGCACCATGCCGGCCGCGGGGAGCCCCGTCACCGAGAAGGGTGCGGCGGGCGAGGTGGCGCCGGTGATCGTGAACGGGGCCGAGGTGTTGTTGCGGAACGAGACCGCCGTGGTGGCCGCAGGCCCGTCGGCCGCGAGCGTCCCGAAGTCGACGCTCGGTGGTGTGGCCCCGAAGGGCACGGTGGCAGCCTGGCCCGTGCCGGCGAGGGGCACGCTGACGGCACCGCCATTGGTCGTCAGGGTCAGCGTGCCGGTCTGCCCGCCGATGAGGGTGGGCGTGTAGGTGACGGGCACGGTGATGGACTGGCCGGCGGCGAGCGCGGCGGGCAGCGCGGGGGAGGGGGACCCGATCGAGAACCCGGTGCCGCGGACCGACGCCGCGGTGACCGTGGCGGCGCGTGAGGCGGTGAGGGTCGCGGTCGCGCCGATGGCGTTGCCGACCGTGGTCGGCGGGAAGGTCACGATGTTGCCGGAGAGCGGTGGCGCACCGGCCAGGATGCCGAAGCCCAGCAGCTTGCCGTCACGCGTGCCGACGTAGACGCGCCCGCCGGCCACGGCCGGGGGCACGAACTTGGAGGCGGTGCCGATGGGTGCGCTCCAGAGCTCGGTCAGCGTGCCGCTGTTGGGGATGGCGTTGTAGGCGCGGAGCTCGGCACCCGCGCCGGAGCTGCCGTCGGTGTGGATGATCCACACCACGGCCGATCCCGAGGTGGTCCGGTCGGACGTGACGACCGGTGAGCTCGACGAGAACCCGAAGGCGTCGGACGAGGTCGCGGCCAGGCTGAACGACACGTTGCCCGAGCCGTCGACGACGCGCTTGAAGACGTTCAGGACGCCGCTGCTCCCGGCGCTCGACGGGCCGGGCGACGCGGTGGGCAGGTACAGGTAGCCCCCGTCGCCGGCCCACACCGCGGGCTTCCCCCAGACGCCGCCGTAGGGACCGACGCGCGCCACGACGCGGTCGGTGCTCCCCGGACCCTGCGCCATGCCACCGAGGTCGTCACGGTCGAGGACCTCGAGGTAGCCCTCCTTGCCGGCCACGGCCAGCAGGTGGGGGTGCGCGGGGGTACCGAAGCTGTCGGGCAGGCCGACCGGGCCGCCCGAGCCGAGGTCGCCGTCGTAGCTGTTCAGCTGCGCGGCGTTGCTCGGGGTGAACCAGTCGGCCACCGCCAGGTGCCCCGACGACGGGGTGAGCTTCACCACGCTCTCGCCCAGCCCGTTGGGTTGCGGCCGCCCGAGCCCGGGGCCCGGCGACGGCGTGACGCCGTTCCCCGTGACCGCGTAGAGGCTGCCGGCGGCGTCGGTGACGAGGCCGCCACCCGACTGCCAGATGCCGGCCTGTCCGCCACTCGACTGGTGGATCTCCGTGCTCCACAGGGTGGTGATGGTCGGCGCCGAGGCCGACACGCCCACGACCCATCCCACGTACGGCGTGCGGTCGCAGTGGGCGCCGAATGCCAGGTACACGACGCCGTTGACCAGCGACAGGCCGGCCCGCTGCATCTCGTGGGTGGCGTCGAAGACGGTCGTGCTGTCGTTGTCGGCGTGGCCCTGGATGCGGACCGGCCATCCCGCGGTCTCGGCCCCGGTGGCCACCGCGACGTTGTGGAGGTACCAGACCGCCGGACCGCTGGTGCCGGACAGGTAGGACTTCGTGGTGAAGTAGGCGTGGTGGGTCGCAGGGTCGATGACCGGCGTCGCGGTGATGCCCACCTCGGGCACCAGGTCGCCGCACGACAGGTCGGCGGGGTTCCACGGCGTGCCGTAGTTGGTGTGCCACTTCGTGGCGCCGGTGACGGGGTCGAGCCCGTAGGCGCTGTTGTGCTCGGTGACGGCGAGCAGCGTGCCGTTGTTCACGAGCGGCTGCGCGTACACCTGGGCGTCGAGCGTGGAGGCGAACAGCTGACCGAACCCGGTGGGGGTGAGGTTCGACGGGGCCAGCGGTGCCTCGTCGGGGTACGAGCCGGTGCCCAGGGGATCGGCGTTGATCATGTTCACGTCGGGCTGGCAGGCCGCCGCGACCAGCACGAGGATCGCTGCGCACGCGGCGGCACGGAGCACCGCGCGCACCGTGGGGAGTGGTCGCATGTGCGTCCCTTCGCGATCGTGCCGGCGAGAGGCCGGCACCCCTACGAGTCGGCATGCCGCGCCGGGGCGTGAGGGTACCCGGTCAGCTCCGGGGGCGGTGACCGCGAGCACCCGCCCTTGACCTGCGACGACGGGTCGATGACGCTCCTGGTGCCATGTCCGAACCTCGCCGCGACCCCCGTTGGGCGCTCCGTCCGCACGCGCGGCGCGTCCTCACGTGGCTGCGCTCGCTCCCGGAGGCGGAGGTGCTGCTGCTCCTCGGCGTCGTCGCCGCAGCCGTGGCGTTCGGTGCGGCGCTCGGGTTCGCCAAGCTCACCGAGAGCGTGTGGCGGGGCGACGAGGACAGCACGTGGGACGCCCACGTGCACCGCTGGGTGGTCCAGCACCGCACGCCGTGGCTGTCGGACCTCTTCCGTGCGCTGACGAAGCTCGGCAACCCGGGGGTGGTCGTCGTCGTCACGGCGGTCGCGGTGGTGGTGCTGCTCGTCGTCCACCGCCCCCGGCTGGCCGCCTTCATGGTGGCCTCGACGTGCGGTGCGGCCCTCCTCGTCGCCTCGGTGAAGGCACTCGTGGGTCGCCCGCGCCCGGCCAGCATCGACCGCCTGGTGACGGTGAGCGGCCCGGCGTTCCCGTCGGGCCACGCCGCCCAGTCGATCGCCTGCTACGGCGCGTTGGCGGTGGTCATCGTGTGGCTGGTCCGGTCGCCGCTGCTGCGCGCCGCAGCGGCGGTGGGCGCGGTCGCGCTCGGCGTGCTCGTGGGCGCGTCCCGCGCGTACCTCGGCGTGCACTGGCCGTCCGACGTCGTGGCCGGCTGGTTCCTTGCGATCGCCTGGCTGTCGGGCCTCGTCGTGGCGTTCGTGGCCGACGACCTCATCCGGCGCCGCCGTGCCGGTCCCGGAAGCGCCCGCCTCGGGTAGCCCGACCGGGCGGGGTCAGGGGAACGCACGCCCGTCGAACCGGTCGACGGTGGTGAACTCGTCCACCGCCGAGCGCCGCAGCCTGGTGATCTGCTTCACCGGGTGGCCGAGCGCCAGCAGCCCCGCAATCGCGAAGTCGTCGGGGATGCCGAGCAGCTCCTTCACGGCCGGCTCCTGCCGCGCCAGCGCGGTGGTCATCACGCCACCCAGCCCCAGGTCGCGCGCGGCCAGCAGGAGGTTGTGCCCGAAGGGGAAGACCGAGGCGCCGCCGATGATGCTCTGGCGGCCGAGGCCGTTGTCGAGCACGGCCAGCCCGCTCAGCTCGGCCAGCAGCAGGAGCAGCACCGGCACCTGGTCGAGGTGGTCGGCGAAGGGCAGGGGCGACGGGGTGGCCCGAGCCTGCTCGAGGTCGACCGCCGGCCCGGACCAGCTGCCGTGGTCGATGGGGGCGAACGCCACGAGGCCCGCCGCCACGTGGGCCATGTACTCGCGCCAGCCGAGCACGTAGAGGTCGCGGATGCGGCGGCGCGTCTCGTCGTCGCGCAGCACGATGACGCGCCACGCCTGCCGGTTGCCACCGCTGGGCGCGAACCGGGCCACGTCGAGGATGGCGAACAGCTGCTCGTCGGTGACCGGCTCGTCGGTGAAGTCCCGGGTGGCGGGGGTGGTCCGCATGACGTCCCGCAGCTCCATGGCAGCACCCTACGGGCTGCTGGCAGCATGGCGCGGTGGCGAAGCTGAGCGCGGGCCTGTTGGTGCACCGGGGGTCCGGGGCCGCGCTCGAGGTGCTGCTGGTCCACCCGGGCGGCCCCTTCTGGGCGCGCAAGGACGACGGTGCCTGGTCGATCCCCAAGGGCGAGTACGCCGGCGACGACGATCCGCTCGAGGCCGCCCGGCGCGAGTTCGGCGAGGAGCTGGGAGCGCCGCCGCCCTCTGGCCCGGCGCTCGACCTCGGGGAGGTGCGCCAAGCGGGCGGCAAGCAGGTCGTGGCGTGGGCGGTGCCGGGCGACCTCGATGCCGCCGTCATCTCGAGCAACACCTTCGAGCTGGAGTGGCCGCCGAAGTCGGGTCGGGTGCAGGCGTTCCCCGAGGTCGACCGCGCCGCCTGGTTCCCGGTCGCCGAGGCCCGGGTCAAGCTCCTGGCCGGCCAGCACCCGTTCCTCGACCGCCTGGTGACCGCGCTCGACGCAGGGTGACCACGGTCGGGCAAGCTGGCGCGATGGTGTCCACCGGGGCCGCGGCCCGCTTCCCGATCTCGTTCAGCAAGCCGAACCGGGCGATGGTGCTCGTCGGGCTGACGCCGCACAACTCCTGGCTCGATCTCGGCGTCGGCACCGTCACCGTGCACATGGGGTGGGCGTTCCACCTCACGGCTCCGCGCGCCTCGATCCGCTCGGTCGCGCCGGACCACGACCGGGTCGGCGGCTGGGGCGTGCACGGCTGGCGTGGCCGCTGGTTGGTCAACGGCACGTCGCGCGGCCTGGTCCGCATCGGCTTCGATCCCGCCGTCCGCGCCTGGGTGATGGGCTTCCCCATCCGCGTCCACACGCTGCGCGTGTCGCTGGTCGATCCCGACGGCCTGCTCGCGGCCCTCGACGTCTCACCCTGACGCGTTCTGGGAGACCACGCGGAGCGGGCGCTTCCCCGCCTTTCTGCACGGCGGCCTCTCGGAACAGGAGCCTGTGCCCGCTGGGTCGGCCGAGCGGACAGGTTCCGGGGCGGCTGCGCCGCGGCTCAGTCGGGCGGCAGCGTGGCCTGGTCGGAGGTGCGGTGCTCGACGTCGGCGTCGGGCGAGCCGTCGCGGCCGAGGGTGCGCTCGTCGGACTCCTCGAGGATGGCCTCGGCCTGTGCCTCGGGGTCGTCGCTGCCCACTGCGGCCTCCTCGGCCGTGGGGTCGTCGGCCCGGGCGACGACGCGCTCGGGGTCGGGGGCTCGGTCGTCGGGCTGATCGGAGGTCATGGCGACACTCTGCCCCGCCGGAGCCACCGCACACACCTCGGTCGTGTGCATGCGGCCGTCAGCCGAGCGCGGTCAGCACGTCGGCCCACTGGTGCAGGTGCCGGTCGCCGAGGAAGTGATCGCTGGCGTGGCGCCGGCCGTTGCGGCCCTGCCGGTCGGCGTCGGAGGTGTCGGCCAGGAGCCCGGACACGGCCGCGGCGAACGCCGACAGGTCGAGCGGTTCAGGAAGCAGCACACCGGTCTCGCCCGGGATGATCTGGTGGACGATCCCACCCGCCGCGCTGCCGACGACGGGCCGGCTCTTCCACATGGCCTCGGTGACCGTGAGCCCGAAGCCCTCGGCCAGGCTCTTCTGCGTGACCACTGCAGCGTGGCGCTGCAGCGCGTTGACCACCGCGGCGGCCTCGTCGCCGTCCTCGATGGAGATGCACGCCAGGTGGATGCGCCCCCGGGTGGCTGTGGGCAGCGAGCGCCACAGCGTGACGCACTCCGCCAGGACCGCGGCCGCCTCGGGGTCGTCGGCCACGCTGTCGACGCTCGGTCCGGCGAGCACGAGGTGGGCCTCGCCCATGTCGGCGAGGTGCTCGGCGAAGGCCGTCAACACGCCGGGCATGTCCTTGAGCGAGTCCCAGCGCGACGCCTGGAGGACCAGGGGCACGTCGAAGGGGGGTGGCGGGCCGGTGTCGGCCAGGTCGGCGGTCCGGTGGATCTGCCCGGACGAGCCGTCGCGCCGCGAGAAGGTCGCCGGCGTGGCCTGCGCCCCGCCGTTGAGCAGACCCACGTGGGCGAGCGTGTGGAGGACCTCGGCAGCGCCGATCTCCTCGTTCTTCGCCGAGAAGGGGTTGATCGAGGGCGGGATCACGAACACCCGGTCCGGGTCCATCCAGGGTGGCGGGAACTGCTCGCTCGAGAACACGAAGGCGGGCACGTCGTCGAGGTAGCGGCGCAGGAACTCCCAGCCCCGCAGGGAGTGCTCGTTCTGGGAGTCGAGCCCGACGTGGCAGCGCCACACCACCGCGATGCCCGCCCGGCGCAGCAGCGGGGCCATGCCGGCCGTCTGCGGGTCGTGGAGGAGCACCACGTCGTCGGGGCGCAGCCGCGCGAGCAGCTCGACCGCGTTGGGCTGGAGGGTG
>JADGOP010000099.1 GCA_017882935.1 Actinomycetota bacterium | reverse complement strand
GCTGTGTCCTCGTCGACGAGCCCGCCCCCGCCCCCGCCCCCGCCTGACCCGACCCGGCTCTCCCAGTTCTGGGTGGGAATCGGCGTGTCGGAGCACGCCGATTCCCACCCAGAACGCGGGAGGGGTCAGCGGCGGTACTCGGGGTTCTCCCACTCGAAGCGCTGGCCGTCGTCCCAGGCGCTGCGCTGGTTGCCGTGAGCCGGGATGCCGCCGGCGTCGTGGAGCAGCTTGGCGGCGTGCAGCAGGTTCCAGGTCATGAACGTGGTGTTGCGGTTGGTGAAGTCGTTCTCGGGGCCGCCCGAGCCGGGGTCGAGGTACGACGGGCCGGGCCCGGCCTCACCGATCCACCCGGCGTCGGCCTGCGGCGGGATGGTGTAGCCGATGTGCTGCAGCGAGTAGAGGACGTTCTGGGCGCAGTGCTTGATGCCGTCCTCGTTGCCGGTGATGAGGCAGCCCGCGACGCGTCCGTAGTACCGGTACTGGCCTGCGTCGTTGAGGAGGTGCGAGCTCGCGTAGAGCCGCTCGATGCACTGCTTCATGATGGAGCTGTTGTCGCCGAGCCAGATGGGCCCGGCCAGGACGAGGATGTCGGCGGCGAAGACCTGCTCCTGGATGGGCGGCCACTCGTCCCGCTCCCAGCCGTGCTCGGTCATGTCGGGCCACACGCCCGTGGCGATGTCGCGGTCGACGAGGCGCACGCAGTCGGTTGCGACGCCGTGGTGGTCCATGATCGCCCGGCTCGCGTCGACCAGGGCCTGGGTGTTCGAGGTCTCCGGCGACCGCTTGAGCGTGCAGTTGATGAAGAGGGCGCGCAGCCCGCTGAAGTCCCAGGTCGGGTCGGTGTCGCTCATGGCCGCGAGGGTAGGTCCCCGTCGCGGAGCCTGCCCCGGTCGGACCGGATCGTTCGTCAGGCGTGCGCGAACCCGCCGAGGTGGGTGGCCAGCTCGACCGGTCGGTCGCCCTGGATCGAGTGACCCGCGCCGTCGATGAGGACGACCTGCGCGTCGGGCTGCAGGCGCCGCAGCTCGGCCACGTCGGCATCGTCGACCACCGGCGAGCGCGACCCCCGCAGCAGCAGCACGGGCGCCGTGGTGGCGCCGAGGGCCGACCAGAGCGAGTCCATGTCGAAGCCGGCGCTGTCGATGGGCTCGGCGCGGAAGCGGTCGTAGCGCCAGCTCCACCTGCCGTCGGGAAGCTGGTGTGCGTTGTGCAGGATGCCGCGGCGCAGCGAGGCCTCGGACCGGCTGGGGTTGAACTGGACGGTGCGCGTGAGGATCTCGTCGAAGTCGGCGAAGTACTCGGGCCCGTCGATGAAGGCGTGCACGTCGGCGGCCTTCTCGGCGTTGACGCCGGGCGTGATGTCGACCAGCGCGAGGCGCCGCACGAGGTCGGGTCGGGCCGCGGTGAGCGCCAGCGCGGTGAGGCCCCCGAGCGACATGCCCACCACCGCGGCGGCGTCGGGCGCGAGCTCGTCGACGGCACGGGCGACGGCGGGCGCCATGACCGCGGGCCGGTAGTCGTGGTCGTCGCGCCAGGCCGAGTGGCCGTGGCCGGGCAGGTCGATGGCCACCACCGGCCGGTCGAGCGCCAGGGCCACGGTGTCCCAGGTGTGGGCGTTCTGCGCGCCGCCGTGGAGCAGCACGAGCGGCGCCTGGCCGCGGTCGCCCCACACCAGCGCGCTGACGCCGTCGACGTCGACGCGCTCGACCCGAGGCGGCCCGGTCCACGGCAGCCCGGCCTCGCGCGCGTTGTCCTCGAACATCCCGAGCTCGTCGTAGCTGCTCATGGCCCGACCCTATGCGCCGCCAGACCCACCCCGACCGAACTTCTGGGGACGGATATGCGCGCATGGCGCGCATATCCGTCCCCAGAAATGGCCCCAGGTGGGGGCGGGGGGTCAGCCGGTGAAGGTGGGCTCGGCCTGCACGGCCTCGGCGGGCGGCGCCGCCACGGTGGTGGTGGTGCCACCGCCGGCGGGCGCGGTGGTGGCCGAAGCGGCGCACAGCGCGGTGGCGTTCGACGGGGCGGTCGAGCCGCCGGGCCGCACGACCACGGTCACGCTCGTGGCCCCCGGCCTCGCGACGACGGTGAGGTGGGCCGACCCGGCGGGCGAGCTGACGACACCGCCTGTGACGGTGACGTGGTAGCCGCTCGGGTACGACCGCAGGGGCACCTGCAGCGAGGTGACGGTGCCGCAGGCGAAGCTGCCGCCACCGGCCCGGGTGGTGCGGTAGCTGAAGGTGAGCGCCTTGGCGGCGGTGTCGTAGTGCAGCGCACTGGGCGTGCCCGCGACGGCCACCGGGTGCGGGCGCACGATGGCGTTGACCGCGGGCTGGTTGAGGTTGTCCTCGGTGGGCGCCTGGTGCAGGTCCTTGGTGATCTCCTCGCCGTACGCCCACCAGATCCACGGCTCCAGCGCGTCGTCGAGCTCGCCGATCTGCCGGTTGATCGCGACGGGGTCGCTCGTGGCGCCGAACTCGGTGTTGAGGAGCGCACCCCCGGTCTTGGCCGACCAGGCGTTGGCGTAGGAGATGACCGACGGCTCCTTCGCCACGTCGAGGGTGTACAGGTGCCAGCTCAGGCCGCTGTTGGCGTCGCCACCGGGGAGGGTGATGTTGGTGGGCGCGGTGCCGAAGTTGAACAGCACGTAGGGCTCGGGGAACAGCAGGTGCGTGGGGTCCTGCGCCCGGATGGCGGTGGTCATGCGGCTGTCGTAGGCGTCGAGCCCGGCGGCGTCCTGCGCCGGGCAGCCGGAGGTGGACGCGGCGCAGGGCTGCCACGTCGTGCCGGGCCACGGCTCGTTGATGAGGTCGTAGCCGAGCACGCCCGGGTTGCTGCCCACCTTGGCGGCGAGCGCCGACCAGATGGCGGCGACGCGGTCCTGCAGCGTCACCCCGCCCGACCCCGTCTCGTTGTCCCAGAAGCTCTGGAACGCAGCCTGGATGGCGGGGTTGGTGACGTAGTACAGCGGGAACGTGGTGTGGGTGTTGGTGGCGCCGTGCGTGATCGTCATCCAGGCGGGGAAGCCGTCGTCGCCGAGCGAGGGGCCCCAGCCGTCCTGGTGGAGGTCGACGAGCACGAGCAGCCCTTGCGAGGTGAGCTCGTTCACGGTGTCGGCGAACGACTGCACGTAGGCCGTGTCGATGACGCCGGGCGTGGGCATGATCGACGCCGCGGTGGTGCCGAGCCGGACCACGTCGAAGCCGTTGTCGGCGAGCCAGGCGGCATCGTCGGCCCCGAAGCCGTCGGCCTCGGGGGTGGCGCCCGGCACCTTCGACACGTAGTTCACGCCGTGCAGCAGCACCACGCGACCCGACGCGTCGGTGAGCCAGCGGCCCTGGTGGCTGATCGGCTGGGTCGGCGCGGGGTCGGTGACCGGCGTGGCCGTCGAGGCGACCCGGCGGGCGGGGGCGTGCCCCGCGGACGTGGCGGCGCCGGCGGCGGCGCCGGCGGGGGAGCCGAGCGAGGCACCGAGGAGGGCGACCGAGGCTGCGGCCGCTGCGAACACCCCGCCGGTGGTGCGGGTGGCGCGTCCCGTGCGGGTGGGGCGCCGGTGGCCGGGGCGTGCGGACGATGTCGACGACGGTGGTTGCGGCACGGTGCGGTCCTCGGGTCGGGCGGCGCAGGGACGGTCCGTACCGTACTGGTCCAGACCACGGCGGGTCGGGGGATCCGGCGACGGTTCCCCCGTCGTGGCGGCCACCGGCCAGACTTTCCGCCGTGACGCTTCCCCAGCCCGGCATCTTCGCCCTCGGCACCCGCTCGCACCACCACCTCGAGTTCGACCTGCTCCCGGGCCGCGCGCCGCGTGACCTCCTCGAGGCCCTCGCCCTGCTGCGCGAGCCCCGCAAGACCACGGGCGGCGTCAACCTCGTGGTCGGCGCGGCCCCCAGTGTCTGGGCCGAGGTGGCACCGCACGAGCTGCCGAACGGCGCCGCCGACTTCGAGCCCGTCGTCGGCCCCGACGGCTTCACCATGCCGGCCACCCAGCACCACGCCTGGCTCTGGATCGCGGGGTCCGACGCCGACGTGGTGTTCGACGTGGCGCGCTCGGCCGTGGGCGCGCTGTCGGCCGTGGCCTCCCTGGCCGACGAGGTGGCGGGGTTCTCCTACCTCGACAGCCGCGACCTCACGGGCTTCATCGACGGCACCGAGAACCCGCCGCTCGACGAGGCGGCCGACGCCGCGCTGGTCGCCGAGGGATCTCCCGGCGCCTCGTCGAGCGTGGCGCTGGTGCAGCGCTGGCGCCACGACCTCGACGCGTTCCACGCGCTCCCCGTGGCCGAGCAGGAGCTGGTGATCGGCCGCAGTAAGACGCACAGCGTCGAGCTCGACGACGATGCCAAGCCGGCCGACGCGCACATCAGCCGGGTCGTCATCGAGGACGAGCAGGGCGAGGAGCTCGAGATCCTGCGGCGCAGCATCCCCATCGGCGGCATGCACGACCACGGGCTCGAGTTCGTGGCGTTCAGCGCCGACCAGCGCGTGCTGCTGCGCATGCTGCACCGCATGACCGGCACCGCCGACGGCGTGCGCGACCACCTCACCCGCTTCTCGACGCCGCTCACCGGCGCGTTCTACGTGACGCCGAGCGTCGACGCGCTGAAGGCCTTCGCGCCGGCCGACGACGACTGACGACGGAACGCGATCAGTCGGCGGGCGCGGGCAGGGCCTCGCCGGCCCGACCGTTGGCGGTGACCACCTCGAGCGCCACGAGCCCGGCCACCACCAGCCCGATGGCCACCACCGAGCCAGGCAGCGTGAGCACGGGTACGAGCAGGCCTGCCGCGATCACCAGCACCGTGGCCACCCCCACCGCGGCGCTCGACACGGCCTGCCCGAGGTCCAACCGGGCGTGCAGCGTGCCCGAGGCGATCAGGAACACCGCCACGGGCACGGCGATGGAGCACGAGGCCACCAACCGCGAGAGCTCGGCCGGGTGGGTGACGGTCTCGGTGGCCACGGTCAGCCCGGCGCCGATGGCCGCGAGCGAGCTGAACACGAAGTAGTGGCCGTAGCCGAACTCGAACGCCGCGGTGCGGGTGTGCCGCAGCCGCTCGTGGGCGGGGCACTGGAAGTACCACCACCACACGGCGAACACCAGCACCAGCCCGCCGCCGGCCACCGCCAGCACGCCGGCGGACGAGCCGTGCGCGGTGATCGAGGTCTGCACCGCCAGGGTGGCCGCGCCGATCGCCTCGCCGATCACGATCAGGGTGAAGAGGCCGTAGCGCTCGTCGATGTGGCGGGCGTGCCAGCCGGTGGTGCGACCCGATGCCTCGGCCCACGCCGGCACCGACAGCTCGAGCGCGGCGAGGATCACGAACGTGCCGAGGTGCATCGGCCCGCTGACGAACAGCGTGGCGATCCAGCCCAGCTGCAGCAGGCTGACACCCAGCGCGTAGCGGTGGGCGGCGCCACGGCTCGACGGCTCGTCGTGCCCGGCGCGCAGCCACTGCGCCACGAGCGCCACCCGCATGATCACGTAGCCCGCCACCACGGTGGCGCTGCTGCCCTGCCCGAACCCGCCCGGGATGCCGGCGGCGAGCACGAGCACGCCGACGATCTGCACGAAGGTGAGCAGCCGGTAGAGCACGTCGTCGGTGTCGTAGGCCGAGGCGAACCACGTGAAGTTCACCCACGCCCACCAGATGGCGAAGAAGGTGGTGAGGTAGCCGACGAGCGCGGTGGCGAAATGACGGGCGATGAGCGCGTGGTGCAGCTCGGCCGACGCCTGCGCCACGGCCACCACGAAGCACAGGTCGAAGAGCAGCTCGAGGGGGCTCGACGCGCGGTGGGCCTCGTCGATGTCGCGCGACAGCATCGGTCGACGCCACGGGCGCGGCGCGGGTGGCAGGGGGGCGGGCGTGGCGGCCGGTGGCATCAGGGCACCACCTGTCGCACCTGCGCGTCGCGCGGCGCCTGCACGACGACGGCCCCGATGGCGGTGCGCCGCTCGAAGCCGAGCGACTCGTAGACGCGGATCGCGCCGTGGTTGTCGGCGAGGACGTGCAGGAACGGTGTCTCGTCGCGGGCGACGATGCCGCGCGCCACCTCGGCCACGAGCCGCGCCGCGAAGCCCCGGCCCCGGTGGGCGGGGTCGGTGCACACCGCGCTCACCTCGGTGCCCCCGGCCAGGTGCATGCGCTCGCCGGCCATGGCCACCAGACGGCCGTCGAGGCGGATGCCGACGTAGCGACCCAGCTCGTGGGTGCGTGCCTCGAACGGGCCGGGCGCGGTGCGTGCCACGAGGTCGAGCATGTCGGCGACGTCGTCGGGCCCCAGCGGCACCAGGTCGGCCCCGTCGGGCGCGCGTGGCACGTGCGCCTGGACCGTGGTCGGGTCGGTGGCCACCAGCTGCACGCCGTCGAAGCGCTCGAGCTCGGTCCAGCCGTCGGGGAGGTCGGGGGTGTGGCGCCGGAACAGCGCGCCGATGCCCGCCGGGCCCAGCAGCCCGGCGAGGTCGTGCCACGACGCCTCGTCGGGCTGGTCGGGGAGCGCGAGGAACGGCGACACGTCGGGCCGGAAGCGCACGGCCGAGCCCTGCCGCACGGCGAACGCGGCCTGCGGCCCCGCCAGGGCGTGCCACACCGCGTTGTCGAGTGGCGCCATCCAGGTGACCGTACCGGCTGCCGCCGAAGGCCTCGACCCGGCGGGGTACGGTCTCGCCGCATGGAGCTCTGGCACAACCCCCGCTGCTCGAAGAGCCGCGCCACCAAGGCGATCCTCGACGAGCACGCCGTCAGCTACACCGAGCGCCGCTACCTCGACGACCCGCCCGACGACGCCACGCTCGGCCGGGTGCTCACCGCGCTGGGCCTCGAGCCGTGGGACATCACCCGCTTCGGCGAGGGCGTGGCCGACGAGCTCGACCTGCGCAACCGGGCGCACGACCGCGCCGACTGGATCGACCTGCTGGTGGCCAACCCGGTCCTCATCGAGCGGCCCATCGTCGTCACCGACGACGGGCGCGCCGCCATCGGCCGTCCGCCGGAGGCCGTCGAAGCCCTCCTCTGACCGCGGCCGCCGGCCTTCACGCCCAGAGCACGTGCGGGCCGGGGTGCCGCACGGAAGACTGGGCCGATGCACGGTTGGTCGGTCGGCGACATCGACGTGGTGCGCGTCGAGGACGCGGCGTTCGCCCTGCCCACCTCCGACCCGCTGCCCGAGTGGACGGTCCCCGACTTCGCGCCGAGCCGCAACGAGGTGAGCCTGGCGTTCAGCGCGCTCGCGGTGCGGGTGGGCGACACGCTCGTCGTGGTCGACCCCTGGCTCGCCGACGACGGCCCCCGCAGGCGTCCCGGCGCCGCCGAGCACGCGGCCGGCCTGTTCGCCGAGCTCGCCGCGGCGGGGTTCGCCGCGGACGACGTCGACGTGGTGGTCAACTCCCACTTCGACGGCGTCGGCTGGAACACCCGGCCCTCGGCCGCGGGCGGGTGGGAGCCGGCGTTCCCCAACGCCAGGTACCTCTACGTCGACGCGGAGCTCGCCGCCATGCGGCGCGGCGAGCCCATCGGTGACGTCACCCTGCTCGACCCGCTCCTCGCCGCAGGTCTGCTCGACGAGATCACCCTGCCGTACCCGCTCCTGCCCGGCGTCGAGCTGGTCGACGCTCCGGGGCACAACCCGGGTCA
>JADGOP010000098.1 GCA_017882935.1 Actinomycetota bacterium | reverse complement strand
CGAGGCCTGGCGGCGGGCTACGCGCCGACGGGACCGAGCAGCTCGTCGGCGGCGTCGTAGGGGTCGAGGCGTCGGGCGGCGACCTCGTCCTCGAGCCGGCCGACCCCTGCGGCGCCGAGGAGCCCCACCGCTCGCTGGTGCAACCGCTCCCCCACGATCGAGCGCAGCTCCCCGCGCAGGCGCTGCGCGCGCCGGGTCGCCAGCTCGCCCCCGGACTCGAGGTGGGCGCGGTGGCGCCCGACGGCGTTCCACACCTCTTCGATGCCCTGGCCCGTGGTGGCCACCGCGTCGACGATCGGCGGCTCCCACCCGTCGCCGTCGGTGCCGGCGAGCTCGAGCGCCTGGCGCAGATCGCGCCGGGTCTGGGCGACGCCGTCGCGGTCGGCCTTGTTGATGACGAACACGTCGGCGATCTCCATGAGCCCCGCCTTGTTCGCCTGCACCGCGTCGCCCCACCCGGGGTTCAGCACCACGACGGTGGTGTCGGCCGCGCCGGCCACCTCGATCTCGACCTGCCCGACCCCCACCGTCTCGAGCACCACCCACGCTGCGCCGGTGGCCTCGAGCACCCGCACCGCCTCGGGCGTGGCGAGCGCCAGACCTCCGAGGTGGCCCCGCGTGGCCATGGACCGGATGAAGACGCCCGCGTCGAGCACGTGGTCGCCCATGCGGACCCGGTCGCCGAGGATCGCACCGCCGGTGAAGGGCGACGAGGGGTCGACGGCGAGCACCGCCACGGGCAGGTCCTCGGCGCGCATCCGGCCGAGCAGCCCGCTGGTGAGCGTCGACTTGCCGGCGCCCGGCGCCCCCGTGAGCCCCAGGGTGTACGCGCCGCCGGCGAGCGGGAACACCAGGCGGCCCACCTCCCGGCCCGCGGCGTCGCCCGACTCCACGAGCGACAGCAGACGGGCCCGGGCACGACGGTCGCCCGAGCGCGCCGCAGCGAGCAGCGTGGCGGGGTCGTTGCGTCCGGCCGGCGGCGTCGACATCGGGGCCGAAGCTAGGCGGTCTGCTGGTGGTGCCGGCACGGCCCGGCCGTGGTGTCGCAGGTGGCGTCGGCGCCACACTCCTGCACGACGGAGGCGACGCCGGGGACGCGGTCGCGCATGATGCGCTCGACGCCCGCCAGGAGGGGCGCCGTCGAGGTGGCGCAGCCGTAGCCCGGCACGTGGAGGTCGACCACCACCACGCCCGTGTCGGGGTCGACGCTGACGAGCGCGATGTCGGCTCCGTCGGCCTGCACGACGGGGCGGATGTCGTCGATCACGTCCTGGACCTGCGTGCGCACCCGGCCTCCTCGGCGGCGTCGCGCGCCCCTCGGTGGGCGGCCCACCATTGTCGCATCGGGCCGCAGCCCCTTGGAAACCGCCCGGAAACCTCCTGGGTGCGCCGGGCGGTTGCGCCGACCTGCCGTACCATCGCCGCCCATGACCACGCTCGTGCTGGCTCACGTCGCGTCCTCGGGCGTCGGGGTCCTCGGGCTCCCGGTCTGGGTGCTCGGCTACCTCGTGGCTGCGGTGCTGGCGATCGTGGTGCTGGTGGCCCGCGCCTCGCTGCTGTCGGCACCGCCGCAGGCACGGGTCCCGGGCGCCGACGACACCACCCCGGCCGCGGCCGACGAGGCACCCCAGGCACCGCCCAACCGGTTCGGTGCGTTCGGGTCGGTGGCCACGACGCTCGGCCTGCTGGTCACCACCGCACTGCTGGCCATCACCCTGGTGCTGGCCTTCTTCGGGCCCCGCGAGCTCGGCGCCAACGCCGCTCCGGGCCTGGTGTTCACCATCTTCTGGGTCGGCGGCGCCTGGCTGGCACTCCTCCTCGGCGACGTGTGGTGGCGCATCGATCCCTACCTGGCCTTCGGGCGCCTCTGCGACCGGGTGCGGCGGGCCCGCGCCGTGCGCACCCCGGGCGCCGACCCCGACGCCGTGCCCGAGGTGGTGCGGCGCTGGTGGACCGCTCCCCTGGTGCTCGCCAGCTTCGTGATCATCTGGACGGCCGACCCCTTGGGCGACCAGCCGCGCCGCCTCGCCGTCTGGCTCCTCGGCTTCTCGGTCATCGTCGGCCTCGGGGCGATCCAGAGCGGCGTCCGGGGCGTGGCCGACCTCGACCCGTTCCCGTCGGTCTTCGGCCTGGCCGCCCGGATGTGGCCGTGGGCCCGACGCCGCGACCCGTCGACCGGGGGCCGCGCCGGAACCGACCCCACCCGTGCCGGCGGGGCCGACCTGCGCACCACCCTCGCCCTGGCCTCGCTCGTCGCCGCGGCGACGTTCTTCGACCGGCTCAAGGGCACGTTGGTCTTCCTTCGCACCGTGAAGGTGCGCACCCCGTTCACCGCCTGGCTCGAGAACGTGGCGGTGCTGGTGTGGGCCGCGGGCCTCGTGGCGGCGCTGTGGTGGGGCCTGGGGCTGGTCGCCAGCCGCATGCTGCGGACCGCCGGCAGTGCCGACGACGAGGCGCAGACCGGCGGCGCGGGCGGCACATCGGGCGTGCTGCTGGCTGCCTCGCTCGGGCCCATCGCCATGAGCGCGCTCCTCGCCCACACCTTCAACACCTTGCTGGTGCAGGTGCAGAACGTGCTGGTGCGGGCGTCGGACCCCTTCGCCCGCGGTCAGGACCTGTTCGGCACCGTCGACTGGCGCATCCACGCCCCGCTGTCGGTCCGGGCCGACGCCTGGGTCCAACTGGCCATCATCACCTTCGGCCATGCGGCCGCGATCTGGATCGTGCGGGGCACGTGCCAGGCCGCCGCGGTGCCCGCCACCGGGCGGGCCCGACGGTCCGACCGCCAGCGCTCGCTGCGGGCCGCCCTCCCGGCCTTCGGGCTGATCATCGTCAGCGGCATTGCCTGGACCCTGCTGCTTCTGGGAGCCTGATCCCATGATCCTCGCCCACCAGAGCGACTGGACCGGCATGGTCCTGGTCCTCGTGCCGCTCGGGTTCTTCGCCTGGCTGCTGCACGTCGCCAACCGGCGGGCCACCCGGAACGGCCCGGTGTCCGAGCACCCGGCCACGCCACCCGAGCAACCCCCCACCAAGCCCTAGGCCGACCGCCGCCGGTCGGGCCGATCGGGTCAGGGCAGGCGCGTCACGTCGACGCCGATGTCGCGCAGCTTCTCGTCGAAGCGCTCGTAGCCCCGGTCGAGGTGACCGGCGCCCGAGATCAGCGTCTCGCCCTCGGCGCGGATGCCCGCGATGACCAGCGCGGCGCCGGCACGGATGTCGGACGCGCGGACCGGCGCTCCCGACAGCGCGGGGATGCCCCGGACCACCGCGTGGTGGCCCTCGGTGCGGATGTCGGCACCCATGCGGACCAGCTCGGAGATGTAGCGGAAGCGACCGCCGAAGATGTTCTCGGTGACGATGCCGATGCCGTCGGCCACCGTGAGCATGGCCACGAGGAGCGGCTTGTAGTCGGTGGCGACGCCGGGGTACGGGAGGGTGGAGATGTCGGTGGAGCGCAGCTCGCCCTTCGACATCGCCCAGACGCCCTCGGGCGTCGGTGAGATGCGCATGCCCATGGTGCCAAGCTTCTGGATGAGCATGTCCATGTGGTCGGCGCGGGCGCCGAGGAGCGTGACCTCGCCCCCGGCCACGCCCACAGCTGCGAGGAAGGTGGCCGCCTCGATGCGGTCGGGGATGACGGTGTGCTCGACGGGGGTGAGCTCGGCCACGCCCTCGATCTCGATGGTCGACGAGCCGGCACCCACCACCTGCGCGCCCATGCGGTTCAGCATCGAGGCCAGGTCGGCGATCTCGGGCTCGCGGGCCGCGTTGTCGATGGTGGTGGTGCCCTTCGCGAGCACCGCGGCCATGAGCAGGTTCTCGGTGGCGCCGACGCTCGGGAAGTCGAGCACCACGCTGGTGCCGTGCAACTGGTCGGCGCGGCCTTGGATGAAGCCGTGCGAGCTGGTGAACCGGGCGCCGAGCGACTCGAGGCTGGCGAGGTGCATGTCGATGGGGCGGTGACCGAAGTCGTCGCCACCGGGTACCGCCACCCGGGCCTCGCCGACCTTGGCGAGCAGCGGGCCCAGCACCACGATGGACGCGCGCATGCGCTCGACCAACTCGTACGGCGCCTCGGGGACGATGTCGGCCGGACGTTCGATGGTGAGGGTGGCGCCTTCGCGCGTGACGACGAGGCCCATCGCCGACAGCAGCTCGGCCATGTCGGTGACGTCGGTGAGGTCGGGCACGTTGTGCAGCACGTGGGTGCCCTCGGCGAGCACGGTGGCCGCCATCAGCTTGAGCACCGAGTTCTTGGCGCCCGCGATCGGGACCTCGCCGTGGAGCCCCTCGCTCGGTCGCACGACCAACCGGCCGCTGTCGGACGACATCAGCGCGGGCGACGGCAGACAGGCGTGCGGGACATGGCGTCCATTGTGCGCAGGTTTGCCGCGGCCCACGCCGATCTACCGCTGGTCCGCGAGCACAGGCTCTTGGCCTGAGGGCTGCGCACCAGGGGATCCGCCGATCGACCACCTCGGCGCGCAGCCCTTAGGCTCCCGCCGGTGTCCACGGTGACCTGCACGTCGGACGTCGACGACGCCGCACTCGCCCGCCTGCTGGTGCCGCGGACCGACCTCGTCACCGAGCGGGCCACGGGGCCGGCCACGGGGCCGGCCACGTTCGAGCTGGCCCAGGGCCCGTACACGCGCTGGATCCGGGAGGTCTCCTCCGAACCGCTTCCCGATGGCCGCCACCACGTGACCGAGCAGGTCGACTTCCGCCTGGCGGTGCCGATCTGGGGCGTGCTGTTCGTCTGGCCGATCCGCCACCGCATCCGCCGGCAGCACCGGGAGCTCACGGCCCCCGGTCACGACCCCGGCCGCGTCACCACCGGACGCACGCGCTCGGCGTTCTGGGAGCCACCCGAGCGGCTCGACGCCCGCGCGGCCGGCGTGCTCGGCACCATCTGCACCCTCTCGGTGGTGGTCGGCTACCTGGGCACGCTCATCACCCAGAGCATCACCTTCGCCTCCAGCCAGTTCGGCTCGTCGACCGCGGAGCAGAGCGGCGCCCTCGCCGCGGTCCGCGTGGGCGTGCTGCTCGCGCTGGTGCTCGTCGCGCTCGCCGACCGGCGCGGTCGGCGCCTGCTCCTGCTGTGCTCGGTCGCTGCGGGCTGCATCACGGCCGCGGCGGGCGCGCTGTCGCCGAACCTGTGGGTGCTCGGGCTGACGCAGACGGTGTCGCGTGGCTTCTCCACCGCGGCCCTGCTGCTGCTCGCCGTCGTCGCGGCCGAGGAGATGCCTGCGGGGTGCCGGGCCTACGCGGTGAGCGTGATGACCCTCACCGCCGCGCTGGGCGCCGGCATGTGCGTGTGGTTCCTGCCGCTGGCCGATACCGGCATCAACGGCTGGCGCATCCTCTACGTCATCCCGCTCGCGGGCCTCCCCGTGGTCGTGTGGACCGCGAAGCACCTGCCGGAGACGCTGCGCTTCCAGCGCCCCCACGCGCGTGCCGTGTTGGCCGGACACGGACGCCGCCTGTGGCTGCTCGGGACCGGGCTGTTCTGCGCCAGCCTGTTCGTCGCCCCCGCCTCGCAGCTCCAGAACCAGTTCCTCCGCGCCGAGCGGGGCTTCAACGCCGCCCACATCACCCTCTTCACGCTGGCGACGAGCACGCCCGCAGGGCTCGGCGTGATCGTCGGCGGGCACCTGGCCGACATCCACGGCCGGCGCATCGTCGCCGCGGTGGGCACGGTCGGCGGGACCGTCTGCGTGGTCATCTCGTACTTCGTGCGGGGCTGGCCCATGTGGGCCTGGTCGCTGGCCGGCACCATGTTCGCCGCGGCGGCGGTGCCGGCACTGGCGGTGTTCGGGCCGGAGCTGTTCCCCACCGGTCTGCGCGGCAAGGCCAACGGCGTGCTGCAGACCGCGGCCGTCGCGGGGAGCAGCATCGGCCTGCTGGCCGCGGGCGCCATGGCCGACCACTTCGGCCGCATCGGCCCCGGTCTGGCGCTGCTCGCCGTCGGCCCGATGATCCTGGTGGTGCTGGTCGTGCGCTCCTACCCCGAGACAGCGCACCGCGAGCTCGAGCAGCTCAACCCCGAGGACGAGGCGGTGGCCGCGTTCGTGCCCCCGGTGCAGCCGTGGGGCGTCTGACGCCCCGCTGACCAGCGCCTCGGTGTCGGCGGGCGGCACCGTGACAGCGAACCGGGCCGGTAGCATGTCGGCCCTATGCGTACCCGTCGCTCTCTGGTCGCGCTCGTCGCGCTCCTCACCATCGGTGCGGGTGCGTGCAGCTCCCACTCGAGCACCCCCTCGCTCGGCAAGCCCACCGTCACCACGGCCCCCGCGGTCACCGCGGCGCCGGTCACCACCACGCCGCTGCCGCCCGGCACCAGCCTCGTGGCCACCACGCTGCCCAGCGTCAAGAGCGTCACCGTCTACTACCAGCCGTCCACCTCGGCGAAGGTGCGCACCGTGCTCGCCAACCCCAACGAGGTCGGCGCGCCGCTGGTGTTCCTGGTGTCCAAGCAGCTGTCGAACGGCTGGCTCAACGTCTACCTGCCCATCCGCCCCGACGGCGCCAAGGGCTGGATCCAGAGCAGCCAGGTGCAGATCACGTCGAACCCGTACCGGGTCGTCGTCACCCGCCACGCGCACACGATCGAGGTGTTCCAGAACGGGTCCAACCTGGTGTTCAAGGCCCCCATCGGCGTGGGCACGGCCGACACGCCCACGCCGGGCGGCAAGTTCTACATCAAGGAGCTGCTCCAGCCGCCGAACCCGAACGGTGCCTACGGGCCCTATGCCTACGGCCTGTCGGGCTTCACCGAGGTCGCGTCGCTGGCCAACTTCAACGGCGGCGACGGCGTCATCGGCATCCACGGCACCGATGAGCCCCAGCTGGTCGGCACCGACGTGAGCCACGGCTGCATCCGGCTCTACAACGCCGACATCACCCGCCTCACCAAGATCCTCCCGCTCGGCACCCCCGTCCAGATCCTGGCCTGACGGCCGGTGGCTCGGCGGCCAGTGCAGGCGTTCCATCGTCAGCTCCTGCGACCCCCTCACGCCAAACCCTGCCCGGAACGGCACCGGGCCGGTCTGCCGGGCGGAGGACGTTCGGCCCTTCACGCGACGCTGGCCGCGGCACAAAGTGGAAGGATCCCTCTGAGCCGTCGAGGAGGCACCATGTTGCGCATGACCACGATGAGCGCTCGCCTCCACGCGAGGGCCCGGTGGGAGCCCAGCTGGGGGCGGCGGCCGCCGCGTCTCGGGCCCGTCCTCGCGGTTGCGTGCCTCGTGGTCGCGGGGGTGGTCGCGTCGAGCGCACCGGCTGCGGACGCGTCGTCGGCGATCAACTCGACGGTCCCGTTGCAGAGCGACGCCACCCTCCTCGTGGCGAGCGGACCCTCCTGTCCGCACGACGGGTACAGCTGGACGTGCCAGTTCTCCTACACCGGAGCGACGCAACTCTGGCAGGTGCCCCCCGACGTCCACCTCGTCACCCTCGACGTCCGGGGAGCGAGTGGACAAGATGCCCCGACGAACATCGACATCGACAGGAGCTGGCCAGGTGGGCGAGGAGGCGAGTCCGTCGCGAAGTTGGCCGTTACCCCCGGCGAATACCTGGCGCTCGAGGTCGGGGGCACCAACGGCTTCAACGGCGGCGGTTCGGGAACCGCGTCG
>JADGOP010000004.1 GCA_017882935.1 Actinomycetota bacterium | reverse complement strand
GCCGACGGCTGCGCAACCACGCCCACCACGTCTGTCGACCCGGACAACGCCGACGTCACCATCGAGCGGTGGGCCTCGTGCCACGCGGGGATCGACGTCGAGCTCGTGAAGGTGGCCGGCGCGTCGCACGCTTGGATGGGCCACGACGGACCGCGGCTCGAGGTCGCCGGACCGTCCTACCGCAACCTCGACTCGAGCGCGGTGATCTGGTCGTTCCTGGCCGCCCACCCGAAGGCGTAGCTCCCGGCGCGAGACTGCCGCTCGCGATGATCCTCACCGTCACGCCCAGCCCCACCATCGACATCTCGGTCGAGGTCGATCACCTCGAGCGCGACCACAAGCTCCCGGCCCAGCTGTCCACGTTCCAGCCGGGCGGGGGCGGCGTCAACGTGTCGCGGGTGCTCCACCGCCTCGATGTGGCCACCGCGGCCATCGTGGCCGTCGGCGGCACCCCGGGCGACGTGGTCACCAGTCGGCTCGTGGAGGCGGGCGTCGACGTCGTTCCCGTCCCCATCGCGGCATCGACCCGCTGGGTCGAGCTGCTGCACGAGCGGGCGACGGGCGCCGAGTACCGCCTCGTCACGAGCACGCCCACGCTGACCACCGACGAGTGGCATGCCATCGTCGCCGCCGTCGAGGCCCGTGCCGCCGACGCCACCTTCATCGTGCTGAGCGGCGGCATCCCGCCCAGCCTTCCCCCGGACTTCGTGCACGAGGTCGCCCGCGTCAGCTCGGCCGCCGGGGTGCCGTTCGTCGTCGACACCTCGGGCCCGTCGCTGGCCGCGGCCGTCGAGACCGGCCCGCACCTGGTGAAGCCGAGCCGCAACGAGCTCGCCGCGCTGATGGGCGTCGCTCCCGACGAGCTCGACCACGAGGCTGCGGCACGGCAGCTCGTCGAGCGCGGGGCTCGCACCGTGGTGGTGTCGCTCGGTCCCGAGGGCGCCTTCGTGGCGTCCGACGGGGTCGCCGCGCACATCACCACCCCGCCGATCGACATGGTGAGCACGGTCGGCGCCGGCGACACCATGCTCGCGGGGCTGCTCGTCGGGCTCACCGAGGGGCGCTCCGTGCTCGAGGCCGCCCGGCACGGCGTGGCCCACGGCAGCGCCACCTGCCTCACCCCCGGGGGCGAGCCGGCCGAAGCCGCCGAGGTCGCCCGGCTGGAAGCTGCCCAGGTCGTGCTCACCTCCTGAACCGGTCCTGACCTGCGGTCTTCCTGCAGGAATGTGTGAGTGAGCGCTCACTCACATATGCTCGACGCCGTGACCTCGCCACCACGATCCGGAGCCGACGCCATCGGCGCGCCCGCGTCCGATCGCGACGAGGCCGCCGGGCACGGCCGCTCCCGCGCCGCGGCCCTGCCCCCCGACGAGCGCCGGGCCGCCATCGTGGCCGCCACCCTGCCGCTGCTGATCGAGCACGGCGCCCGCCTCACCACCCGCCAGATCGCCGAGGCCGCCGGCATCGCCGAGGGCACCATCTTCCGCGTCTTCCCCAACAAGGAAGCGCTCATCGAGGACGCCATCGAGACAGCCTTCGACCCCAAGCCCGTCGATGCCGCGCTCCGGGCCATCGACCGCTCGCTCCCCCTCGACGACCGTCTGCGCGAGGCCGCCGAGATCCTCCAGCGCCGGGTCGCCGCCATCTGGCAGCTGATGACCGCCGTCGGCATGACGAAGCCACCCCGCGGCGCTCGACCCGGCACCCGCGACGCGCCACGCGACTCCGCCGCGCTCGCCGAGCTGTTCGAGCCCGACCGCGACCGCCTGCGCCGCGACCCGGTCGCCGCCGCGCAGCTGTTCCGCGGGCTGATCTTCGCCACCAGCCACCCCGCGCTGGCCGAGCTGCCCCTGCCCCCGGCCGAGATCGTGTCGGTGCTGCTCGACGGCATCCGGCCCCCTGCCCCCACCTCTGCGTCCGACTGCGACCCCCTGGACCACCCATGCTGATTCGCCTCTTCCGCACCTACCTGCTCCCCTACAGCGGCCTGCTCTGGGCCGTCGTGGCGCTGCAGTTCGTGCAGACCATGGCCACGTTGCTGCTGCCGACGCTCAACGCCGACATCATCGACAAGGGCATCATCACGGGGAACACCGGCTACATCTGGCGCATGGGTGCGGTGATGCTGCTCGTCACCTTCGTCCAGGTGGTGTTCGCCATCTGGGCCACGTACTACGGCGCCAAGGCGGCCATGGGGTTCGGGCGCGACGTCCGCAAGTCGCTGTTCCACCGCGTCACCGGCTTCTCCGCGCAGGAGGTCGGCGAGTTCGGCGCACCGTCGCTGATCACCCGCATCACCAACGACGTCCAGCAGGTGCAGATGCTCGTGGTGATGCTGTGCACGCTGTTCGTGGCGGCGCCCATCATGATCGTGGGCGGCAGCATCATGGCGGTCCACGAGGACGGCCCCCTCTCGCTGATCCTCGTCGTCGCCATCCCCGTGCTGGTGCTCAGCGTCGGCATGGTGGTCGTGCGCATGGTGCCGCAGTTCCAGTTCATGCAGGAGCGCATCGACCGCGTGAACCAGGTGCTCCGCGAGCAGATCACGGGCATCCGCGTGGTCCGGGCCTTCATCCGTGAGCCCGAGGAGGTCGAGCGGTTCGGCGTGGCCAACGACGCGCTCACGCTCACCTCGCTGCGCGCCGGTCGCCTCATGGCGTTCATGTTCCCCACGGTCATGCTCATCCTCAACGCGTCGAGCGTGGCGGCCATCTGGTTCGGCGGCGACCGCATCGGCGCGGGCAAGATGCAGATCGGCGCCCTCATCGCCTTCCTCAGCTACCTGGTCCAGATCCTCATGTCGGTGATGATGGCCACCTTCGTGGCGGTCATGTGGCCCCGCGCCTCGGTGTGCGCGGTGCGCATCAAGGAGGTGCTCGACACCCCGTCGTCGGTCGTCACGGCGGCGAGCCCGGTCACCTCGCTGCCCACCAGCGGCACCCTCGAGCTGCGCGGCGTGGGCTTCAACTACCCCGGTGCCGCGGCCCCCGTCCTCACCGACATCAGCTTCACGGCCAGGCCGGGCCAGACCACGGCCATCATCGGCAGCACCGGCTCGGGCAAGACCACGCTGTTGAACCTGGTGCCGCGGCTGTTCGACGCCACCTCGGGGACGGTCCTGGTCGACGGCGTCGACGTGCGCGACCTCGATCCCGAGCTGCTCTGGAGCCGCATCGGCCTGGTCCCGCAGAAGCCCTACCTGTTCTCGGGGACGGTGGCCAGCAACCTGCGTTACGCCGACCCCGACGCCACCGACGAGGAGCTGTGGAAGGCGCTCGAGATCGCCCAGGCGCGCGACTTCGTGGCCGCCATGCCCGGCGGGCTCGACGCCACCATCGCCCAGGGGGGCACGAGCGTGTCGGGTGGTCAGCGACAACGCCTGGCCATCGCCCGGGCGCTGGTGCGCAAACCGGGCATCTACCTGTTCGACGACTCGTTCTCGGCGCTCGACCTCGCCACCGACGCCCGGTTGCGGGCCGCGCTGGCACCGGTGGTGGCCGACGCCACGGTCGTCATCGTGGCCCAACGCGTGTCGACCATCGCCAACGCCGACCAGATCCTGGTGATCGAGGACGGCAGGCAAGTCGGACTCGGCACGCACCGCGAGCTGTTGGCGAGCTGTCCCACGTACGGCGAGATCGTGGCCTCGCAGCTCACGGCGGAGGAGGCGGCATGACCGACGACGAAAACGACATCGCCATCCCGAAGAAGTCTCCCGCTGCCGAGGCCCGCTCCCAGTTCGGCGGGCGGATGGGCGCGGCCGGCATGCCGGTCGAGCGGTCCGAGGACTTCCGGAACTCCACCCTCCGCCTGGCCGCGCAGCTCAAGCCCGAGGCGCTCGGCATGGTGGGCGTGCTCTTCCTCGCCATCGCCAGCGTCACCATGTACGTGCTCGGCCCGCGGGTCCTGGGCCACGCCACCAACATCATCGTCGCCGGGCTCCAGCACCCGACCGCGGGCATCAACTACCACAAGCTCCACCGGGTGCTGCTCACGGCACTCGCCCTCTACGTGACGTCGGCGGTGCTGGCGTACCTCCAGGCCTACCTGCTGGCCGGTGTGGTGCAGCGCACCATGCGGCGGATGCGGGCCGCGGTCGAGGACAAGCTCAACCGCCTCCCGCTGAGCTACGTCGACCGCCAGCCGCGCGGCGACCTGCTCAGCCGCGTCACCAACGACATCGACAACGTGGCGCAGAGCCTGCAGCAGACGCTGAGCCAGATGCTCACGTCGACCCTCACCGTCATCGGCGTGCTGATCATGATGATCACCATCTCGCCGCTGCTGTCGCTGGTGGCACTCATCACCATCCCGGCATCGCTCTTCACCATCAAGGCCATCGCCAAGCGCTCCAAGGCCCGCTTCGTGTCGCAGTGGACCCACACCGGCTCGCTCAACGCGCAGGTCGAGGAGGCCTTCACCGGCCATGCCCTGGTGAAGGTGTTCGGGCGCCAGCACGACGTCGAGGCGCGCTTCAACGAGAAGAACGAGGAGCTGTTCGAAGCCAGCTTCGGCGCCCAGTTCATCTCCGGGATCATCCAGCCGGCGATGATGTTCCTCGGCAACCTCAACTACGTGATCATCGCCGTGGTCGGCGGTCTGCGGGTCACGTCGGGCGCGATGTCGATCGGCGACATCCAGGCCTTCATCCAGTACTCCCGCCAGTTCACCCAGCCCATCACCCAGCTGGCCTCGATGGCCAACGTGCTGCAGTCCGGCATCGCCTCCGCCGAGCGGGTGTTCCACCTCCTCGATGCCCCCGAGCAGGACCCCGACGAGGTGAGCCCGCTCCTCGACGAGCAGCCGGAGGGGCGGGTGGAGTTCGACCACGTTCAGTTCTCGTACGACCCCGACAACCCCCTCATCAAGGACCTGTCGCTGGTCACCGAACCGGGCGACACCGTGGCCATCGTCGGGCCCACCGGGGCGGGCAAGACCACGCTCGTGAACCTCATCATGCGGTTCTACGAGCTCGACGGCGGCACCATCCGCCTCGACGGCCGCGACATCTCCAAGATGCGCCGGCGCGACCTCCGCTCGAACATGGGCATGGTGCTGCAGGACACGTGGCTGTTCGGCGGCACGATCCGCGAGAACATCGCCTACGGCAACCTCGACGCCACCGAGGAGCAGATCCTCGAGGCGGCCCGCGCCACCTACGTCGACCGGTTCGTCCACTCCCTGCCGAAGGGCTACGACACCATCCTCGACGACGAGGGCGGCACGGTGAGCGCCGGCGAGAAGCAGCTGCTCACCATCGCCCGCGCCTTCCTGGCGAACCCCACCATCCTCATCCTCGACGAGGCCACCAGCTCGGTCGACACCCGCACCGAGGTGCTGATCCAGCAGGCCATGGCCGCGCTCCGCTCGAACCGCACCAGCTTCGTCATCGCGCACCGGCTGTCGACCATCCGCGACGCCGACACCATCCTGGTGATGGAGCACGGGCAGATCGTCGAGCAGGGCAACCACGAAGAGCTGCTCCTCGCCAAGGGCGCCTACTACGACCTCTACAACGCCCAGTTCGCCGCCGCGGCCACCGAGGTCGTCTGACCCGCTCCACGCGTTTCGGGGACGGATAGGTGCGCCAGGCGCACCTATCCGTCCCCAGAAGGCGGAGGCCCGGGGGGGGTCAGGGCTCGGGCTCCTGCAGCTCCCGCAGCGCCACCTCGAGCGTGGGGTAGAAGCGGTCCTTGTCGAGCGTCTCGAGGAGGCCGTAGCGCAGCGTGAGGTCCTGGAGCCGGCTGCGCATCTCGACGAACGCCAGGTGCGTGCCCGCGGCGTTCAGCTCGTCGTCGAGGCGCTCGAGCATCTCGGCGGCGGTGACGTCGACGTCGGTCATGGCCTCGCACTGCAGCACAATGAACGCGGGCTCGCGCTCGCGGGCGAGGCGCCGGATCTGCTGACGGAACGCCCCCGCGTTGGCGAAGAACAGCGGCGCCTCCCAGCGGTAGATGACGATGTCGGGGAGCTCCTCCGCGTCGGGGTAGGCCCGCAGGCTGTGCCAGCCCTCGAGCCCCTCGACCTGGCCCAGCACCACGCCGTGCGGCCACCAGTTGCGGCGGAAGAACATGAGGATCGCGAGGATGATGGCGACGGCGATGCCCTGGAGCACGCCGAGCAACACCACGCCGAGCGTCGCCACCAACGACAGCACGAGCGCGCCCTTCCGGATGCGCCAGTAGCGGCGCAGCGCGCCCACGTCGATGAGCGAGAGGGCGGCGGTGATGACCACCGCGGCGAGCGCGGTCTGCGGCAGGTCCGCGAGCAGCGAGTTGAGGAACAGCAGGAGCAGCACCACCAGGCCCGCCCCGACGAGGCCCGAGACCTGGCTCTTGGCGCCGGACTGGTCGGCGACCGCCGTGCGCGAGCCGCTCGTCGACACCGCGAAGCCCTGGAAGAGCCCGGCCGCGATGTTCGCCATGCCCATGCCGATCATCTCCTGGTCGGGCTCCACCTCGTCGCCACGCCGCGCCGCGAAGCTGGTGGCCGTGGCGATGGTGTCGGTGAGCGACACCAGGGTGATGCCGACGGCGGCCACGACCAGCGGCCACACGTCGCTGACCTTGGTCCACGGGACCGTGGGGGTCGGCACGCCCTGCGGGAGCGAGCCCACCGTCGCCACCCCCTTGGCCGAGAGGTCGAGCACCGCCGACACCACGGTGGCGCCCACGACGGCCACGAGCACCGCGGGCACCCGCTTGGTGAAGCGGGGCAGCACCAGCAGGACGGCGAGCACGCACAGGCCGACCACGAGCGTCGTGCCGTGGGTCTTCTCGATGTTGTCGACGAAGGCCCGGACCTTGGCCACGAACGAATCGGCGTCGGTCGAGAAGCCGAACAGCTTCGGCAGCTGCCCCACGATGATGGTGATGCCGAGGCCGTTCATGTACCCGACCTGCACCTCGCTGGCCAGCAGGTCGGCCACGAAACCGAGCTTGCCGACGCCGAGCCCGATCTCGATGAGCCCCACGAGGATGGCCAGCATCGCGGCGAGCTCGATGGCCCGGGCAGGGCTGCCGCCCGACAGCAGCAGCGGCGTGATGGCGGCCAGGATCAGGGGCGACACCGACGAGTCCGGGCCGAGCACGAGCACCCGGGACGGGCCGAACACGGCGTAGGCCACGAGGCACGCCACCGTCGTGTAGAGACCGGTCACCGCGGGCAGGCCCGCCAGCTCGGCGTAGGCCATGCCCTGCGGCACGAGGATGGCGGCGAGCACCACGCCCGCCACCAGGTCGGAGCGCAACCAGGGTCGCTGGTAGCTGCGCGCCGCCCGGAGCCCCGGGATCCACCGTTCGATCCGCGAGGCGTTGGCGCCCGCCACAGGTTGGTTCAGCGTCCGCTCGCCCTGAGCAGGTCCCAGTCGTCGGGATCGGCGTCGCCCGAGTTGGCCTTGGGCTTGGCCGGCGGGATGGCCCGGGCCTGGGTGATCTCGGTGCCCGTGCGCGACAGGGCCCACACCACGCCCTTCTCCCAGCTGGCGGGCCCTTGCACCCGGGTGCCACCGGCCACGAGCTGCTCGACGGCGAGCTCGAGCATGTCGCCGTGGGTGCACAGCACCGCCCCGTCGGGGACCGCGGCGAGCAGCTCGAGGAGGGGCTCGACCGGACCGCCCTCGGCCAGGACGTCGGTGGCCTCCACCTCCCGGCCGTGCCTCGTGGCGACCGGCTTCACCGTCTCCACGCAGCGGGTGTAGGGACTCGACAGCACGGGCGCCTCGTCGGGCGGGACGAGCCAGCCGGCCAGGATCTCGGCCTGGCGTCGGCCCTTGGGGCTCAGGGGGCGCAAACGGTCGTCAGGACCCTCCCAGCGGCTGCCCGCCTTGCCGTGCCGTACGAGGTAGATCACTCGCAACCACTTCCTCCGCTCGAAGAGTGCGACCAGGTCGACCGCCAGTCTCACCGATCCGGGACCGTACGTCACGCGGTGTCCCGGACCTGCTCCGCCGCCACGCCCCGGCGGGCTCATGCCCACGCCCTTCTGTGCGGGGTTGGCACGCTCGGGTCGTACCAACCCCGCCGAGAACGGCGTGGGCCCCGCGTCGATCGGCCCCACCGTCGCCACGCGTCATCTCCCTTGGGCTCCGCGCCGACTCCGATGCCGGCACAGTTGGAAGGGGACTACGCCCACCGACCCGTGGAGGGATGGCCGACAGGTCCGTGACATCCGCCATGCGCGCTGCGGCCGGCGGATCGACCTCAGAGGACGAGCGGATCGACCTCAGGGCGTCTCGACCCCCCGCGGCTCCTGGCCGGCGGCCCGAAGCGCGAAGGACAGCGCGGCGATGGCCACCACCAGCGCCGTGATCCCGGGCACCGACCAACCGCCCTGCCACCAGCGAAGGGGGAACCCGACGCCGCCACGTGAGGCGTGGGCGAGGTGGGTGACGGCGTAGTGCAGCGGGGAGTGCGACCACCGGTTGAACGTGAGGGCCTGGCGTCGCTGGATCTCGACGAGGGCGAGCGCGTGGTCGGTCGGCAGCGTGTTCGACGCCGTGAAGTCATGGTGCTGCTGCTCGTACGGCACCCACAGCGAGAGCACGTTGACGAACGCGCTCGCGGCGCCCAGGACCCCGATCGCGCCACGCGCCCAGAGCCGCCTGCGCCTCGTGAGGTTCCCGCTGCGGGCGATGGCCTCACCGACGCCGAGTGACAGGAGCGCGCACAGGGGGAGCAGGAAGCGCGGCCCCCACGCCACGCTCCCGTCGGGGAACGGCCACTTCGCGAAGACGAGCACCCGAATGACGGAGAGGACCGCGATCGTGGTCGCGACGGCGCGTCGTCGCCGGTACAGCAACACGACCCCGACCACGCCCGCGAGCAGGACGGGGTCGTACCAGAAGAAGCCCTTCCCCGGGCTCAGGACCAGGCGGTAGACGCCGTCGGGCAGCGGGTTCGTGAAGCTGACCCTGCCATAGGAGGTGACGAACGCCGTCCGGAACCGGATCTCGTTGTAGACGAGCGTCCACGCCGAGACGACGACCAGGGGCAGGGCGACCGGGGCCAGCCAGCGGCGCACGGTCGAGCGGAGGTCGCGTGGCGGGACGAACAGCGGCACCAGCACCAGGCTCGGGACGACGACCGTCGCGTACGAATCGGTGCGGAAGAGCACGGCGATCGCCAGGCCGACTCCCACCAACCACGGACCGTGCCGGCTACGCCGCGACCAGAGGAGCAGGCCGAGGAGGGTGACGACGACCCCGAGCGTCACCCCCGGCTCGCTGAACATCTCGGTGCTGTACATCGGCGCCATCGTGAGGAGCCCGAACACCAGGACGGTGATGACGGCGACGGTGCGCCTCCAACCCACCTCGACACCGCAGCGGTAGAGGAACCCACCCGTCACCGCGGTGACGACCGCGTTCCCCGACGAGACCCAGCCCTGGCCGTGCGGGGCGAGGTGGAGCTGCAACGCCCAGAGGGGAACCGTCATCAGGCTCACCCCGATGCCGTACGGCGACCACGAATTCGGACGACCATGCAGGTGCCGGTGCAGCGAGGCGTGCAGCCACAGGTTGCGGCCGACGCTCGCCATGGTCTCGGCGTCGCGGCTGACCAGGACGCCCGCCTGGATCGAGACGTAGAACGCGAAGAGGCCGAGGACGAGGGCCGCCACGATGGTGCGATCCAGCACGACCTGCCGCTCGGTGCGATGCACGACGCCCGCTTGCACCGCCGGATCATAGGGATGCTTCGCAGCCCTCGCACCGGCGGCGGCCCGGCCCACGACTTCACGTTCACCCTTGCCGTTGGGTCGACAACGCGAGAGGGGGCTGGGGCTACTCGATGCGGAGGCCGCTGATGGCCCGGGCGATGACCAGCTGCTGGATCTGCTCGGTGCCCTCGAAGATGTCGTAGATCTTGGAGTCACGGTGCCAGCGCTCCACCGGGTACTCGCGCACGTAGCCGTAGCCGCCCAGGATCTGGATGGCGCGCTCGGTGGTCCACACGGCGACGCGACCGGCCTTGAGCTTGCTCTGCGAGCCCTCGGCGTTCTGGTACTTGCCGTTGCGGCTGAGCCAGGCAGCACGCCACACCAGCAGGCGGGCGGCGTCGATCTCGGTGATCATGTCGGCGAGCATGAAGGCGATCGCCTGGTTCTGGATGATCGGCTTGCCGAACGCCTTGCGCTCCTTGGCGTACTCGAGGGAGTACTCGTAGGCGGCGCGGGCGATGCCGATGGCCTGCGCGGCCACCGACGGCCGGGTGGCCTCGAAGGTGGCCATGGCCGGCTGCTTGCCGCTGGCGATGCCGGGGTTGAGCTTGGCCTCGCGCGCCTTGGCGAGCTTCTCGTCGAGCTTGTCCTTGCCACCGAGGAGGCAGGAGCCGGGGACGCGCACGTCGTCGAGGACGACCTCGGCCGTGTGGCTGGCCCGGATGCCGAGCTTCTTGTACTTCTGGCCCTGCGACAGGCCCTTGGTGCCCGGCGGCACGATGAAGCTGGCCTGACCGCGGCCCTTGAGCTCGGGCTCGACCGAGGCGACCACCACGTGGACGTCGGCGATGCCACCGTTGGTGATCCAGGCCTTGGTGCCGTTGAGCACCCATTCGTCGTTGGCCTCGTCGTAGACGGCCCGGGTGCGCAACGAGCTGACGTCGGAGCCGGCGTCGGGCTCGCTCACGCAGAAGGCGCCGATCTGGATCTTGTCGGGGGAGCCGTAGCACTGCGGGACCCACTCGACGACCTGCTCGGGGGTGCCGTTGCCGCTGATGCCCGCCGCCGCGAGGCCGGAGCCGAAGATGGCCAGGCCGATGCCGGCGTCGCCCCAGAACAGCTCCTCGAGCGTGAGCGGCAGGGTGAGGCCGGTGCTGTCGCCGAGCAGGGCGTTGGCCATGAAGTCGAAGCTGTACAGGCCGATCTTGGCCGCTTCCTCGACGATCGGGTACGGGAACTCCTCCCGCTCGTCCCACTCCTCGGCGGCCGGGCGCACCACGGTCTCGGCGAAGTCGTGGACCCACTTCTGGATCTGGAGCTGGTCCTCGTTGAGGGCCAGGGAAAAGTCGGACATGCGAAGCACCTCGCTGGGCCTGGTGGAGATCGGACCCCGGTGGTGCGCCGGATCCGCCGGATCTTCCGGAGTCTCCCTGGCGCCCATGTCCGAGGCGGACACGAAGTTACCGACTGGTAACACGCACCACTGTAGGCAGACTCCGCGCGCGACTCAAGCCGCGCCGTCCCACGCGTTTCGGGGACCGATATGTGGCCGTGGCGCGCATTTCCGTCCCCAGAAGCGCGGCCGCTCAGGCCGGGCGCACCTCGGTGCCGCTCGGCGTGTCCTCGACCACGTAGCCCGCGGCCTGGACCTCGTCGCGGACCGCGTCGGCCCGGGCCCAGTCCCGCGCGGCCCGGGCCTCGTCGCGGGCGCGGGCGAGGGCGGCGATGTCGTCGGGGATCTCGCCGGCCTCGGCGTGGAGCTGGAGGCCCACGGCCCGGGCGATCTCCTGGGCGGCGCCGGCCAGGCCCGCGGCCTCGTCGAGGCGACCGTCGTCGATGGCCGTGTTGGCCCGGCGCACCGTGTCGAACAGCAGGGCCATGGCGGCCGGCGTGTCGAGGTCGTCGTCCATGGCCGCGACGAACGACGCCAGCACCTTGTCGTCGGGCAGCGCGACGGGGAGCCTGGCGGCGGCGCGGGCGAAGGTGTCGAGGCGCGCGAGCGCGGCGGAGGCGTCGGAGGCCGAGGCCACGTTCACCTCGATGGGCGACCGGTAGTGGGCCCGCAGCACGAGCAGACGGTAGGCACGCGGGTCGAACTGTGCGACGAGGTCGCTGAGGTTGGTGAAGTTGCCGAGCGACTTGGACATCTTCTCGCCTTCGACCTCGACGAACCCGTTGTGCACCCAGTGCGTGCTGAAGCGCTTGCCGTCGGCCACCGCCTGGGCGCGCTCGTTCTCATGGTGCGGGAACGAGAGGTCCTGGCCGCCGCCGTGGAGGTCGAAGCCCTCACCCAGGAGGTCGAGCGACATGACCACGCACTCGGTGTGCCAACCGGGACGCCCGTCGCCCCACGGGGACGGCCACGAGGGCTCGCCGGGCTTGGCCTTCTTCCAGAGCGCGAAGTCGATGGGTGACCGCTTCTCCTCGTTGGCCTCGACCCGCGCGCCGGCGCGCAGCGAGTCGATCGACTGCCGCGCCAGCAGCCCGTAGTCGGCGACCACCTCGGCACGGAAGTAGACGCCGTCGGACGTCTCGTAGGCCGCACCGGACGCGACGAGCCGCTCGATGAGCGCCACCATCTCCGGGACGTAGGCGGTGGCGTGCGGGTCGTGCGTGGGCCGCATCACGCCGATGCCGTCCATCACCTCCCACCACACGGCCTCCTGCTCGAGGGCGAAGGCCGCGGGGTCGACGCCCTGCTCGGCGGCGCGGGCGATGATCTTGTCCTCGATGTCGGTGATGTTGGAGACGTAGACCACGTCGTTGCCCCGCCACAGCAGGTACCGGCGCAGCACGTCGAACACCAGCGAGAAGCGCCCGTGGCCGAGGTGCGGCGGCCCGTAGACGGTGGGCCCGCACACGTACATCGACACCCGGCCCGGCTCGCGGGTCTCGAAGGGGACGACCTCTCCCTTGGCGGTGTCGAACAGGCGCAACATGGGCGCCAACGCTACCGGCCCCCCGCACGGTCCGGGTCCGCCCGCCGGCCTGCGTGGTTGACTGGCGGCGATGACGCCAGCCGACCCCCGCCGGGTGCGCCTCGCCGTGGCCGGAGCCCACCTGTCGGGCCAGCCGTTGAACCACCAGCTGACCGACCGCGGCGCCACCCTGGTGGCCGTCACGCACACCGCCGCCACCTACCGGATGCACGCGCTCGACACCACGCCACCGAAGCCGGGGCTGGTGCGCGTCGGGCCGGGCGAGCCGGGGCACGAGATCGAGGTCGAGCTCTGGGAGCTGACCCCCGACGCGTTCGGGACGTTCGTCGACGGCATCCCCTCGCCGCTCGGCATCGGGCGCGTCACCCTGGTCGACGGAAGCGACGTGGCCGGCTTCATCTGCGAGCCGTTCGCCCTCGTCGGTGCGCCCGACGTGAGCGCGCACGGCGGCTGGCGGGCCTACCTCGCAGCTTCCGCCGGCGGCGGCTGAACGGTCGGCGGCGAGCCTCCCGGCGCTCCGTCAGGCGATGCGACCGGCCAGACCGGCCAGGAGCCCGTCGGAGCCCGCCTGGCCGATGAGGGTGAGGCTCGTCGGGGGCAGGGCGGTGCCGGCCGGTCCGACGGGCAGCGTCACCGCGGCGAGGTCGAGCAGGTTCACGAAGTTCGTGTAGGTGCCGAGCATCGAGTTGGTGACGAGGGGCTCTGCCACCACCTCGGCGACCGTGGGCAGGCGCGGCACGCTGGGCACGACCAGCACGTCGGCGGTGATCCACGTCGCCGCGGCTTCGACGCCCAGCGCACGGAGGCGTTCCAGGTCGGCGAACAGCTGCCACGCCGGGATGCGCCCGGCCGCAGCGATGATCGGGCCCACCACCGGGTCGACGTCGTCGGGGTGCCCGTCGACGAAGGCCCCGACCGCGGCGTAGCGCTCGGCCACGAACGCCCCCTCGTACAGCAGGCGACCGGCGTCGAGGAACGGGCGCAGGTCGACGTCGACCACCTTCGCTCTGGTGACGTCCACCAGCTCCTGCAGCGCGGCGTCGAAGCGGGCCGCCCCCGACGGGTCGCCGTCGAAGTCGAGGTCGCCCGGGTGGGGCACGGCCAGCCGGAGCGGTCCGGGCAGGTCCAGGACCGCCACGCCCGGCCCGGTTCCGGCCGCCACGCGGGCTGCCAGGTCGGCGGTGGCCACGTCGACGGCGAACACCGAGACGCAGTCGAGCGAGGGGCACGCGGGCACCACGCCGGTGGTCGGGATCGCGCCACGCGTCGGCTTGATGCCGGCGATGCCGTTCGCGGCCGCCGGCACCCGGCCGGAGCCTGCCGTGTCGGTTCCGAGGGCGAGGTCGACGTGGCCCGCGGCCACGGCCACGGCGGAGCCCGAGCTCGACCCGCCCGACACCAGCGACGGCCAGTGGGCGTTGGGACAGGCCCCGAACGGCGAGCGCGTGCCGACCAGGCCGGTGGCGAACTGGTCGAGGTTCGTCTTCCCCAGCACCACCGCGCCGGCACGCTGCAGGGCGGCCACCGCAGGCGCGCTCTCGGTGGGTCGGTAGGCGTACGCCGGGCAGCCCGCAGTGGTCGGCAGCCCGGCCACGTCGATGTTGTCCTTGACCCCGACGGTGAGGCCGGCGAGGGGCAGCGCCTCGCCCGCGGCGAGCCGGGCCTCCACGGCTGCCGCCAGCGCCCGGGCCTCGCCCGCGTCGACGACGGAGATCCAGATCCCCACGCGATCGTCGGCCGCGATCGCCGCGAGGGAACGCTCGACCGCAGCCGTGGGCGTCGCGCGCGTCACGCCAGCTCCCCGGACTCGGCCCACGCCCGGCGCTCCTCGTCGAACGCCGCGCTCTGGCGCGCCCGGAACGCCTCGATCTCGTCGCGGCAGCCCTCGAGGGCGCGCTGCTGGTCGGCCAACACGAACGACGTCTCCTCGATGCGCAGGCGCAGCTCGCCGTGCTCCTGCGCGGCGCGCTGCTCGAGCAGCTCGTCGGCGGACACGGGGAACCAGCGCAGCTGGTCGAAGGGGCGCAGCAGCCAGGGGTCCTCGAAGTGGGGGCCGGCCGCGGCCCGGTTCCACACCTGCACCGTGCGCCCGACGAACTGGTAGCCGCCCGGGCCCTCCATGCCGTAGATGCACAGATAGGCGCCGCCGATGCCGACGGCGTTCTCGGGGGTCCAGGTCCGGGCCGGGTTGTACTTGGTGGTGACGAGCCGGTGCCTCGGGTCGAGCGGGGTCGCCACCGGGGCCCCGAGGTAGACGTCGCCGAGGCCCAGGACGAGGTACGAGGCGTCGAACACGATGCGCTCGACCTCGGCGACGCTGCCGAGCCCGTTGATGCGCCGGATGAACTCGATGTTCCAGGGACACCAGGGTGCGTCGGCGCGCACCCCGTGCATGTAGCGGTCGATGGCCTCGCGGGTCGCGGGGTCGTCCCACGAGAGCGGGAGGTGGACGATGCGCGAGGGGAACGCGCGCGCCGACACGTCGGCGAGCTCCCCCACCGCCTCGCGCACCGCGGCCAGCGCACCTGCGACCGTGAGCCGGCGCCCGTCGACCTGCAGCAGCAACGAGCGCACGCCGGCGGTTGCGTCGACGAGGCCCGGCCCGAGGTTCGCGACGGCCCAGCGGTCGAGTGCGTGGACGCGCAGCCGGAGGTCGAGGTCGAGGGCCATGGGCCCCAGCTCCACCAACAGGAAGCGGTCACCGGCGCGGCGGTAGGTGATCTCCGGGAGGTCGCCGTCGGGCTCGTCGCGGGCCAGCACGCCCGTGCCGGCGGCTCCGTCAGGACGCAGCACTGCGTTCCACGTGGGCCGCGCGACGGGCTCGACCGGACGGGTCACCCGGTCGAGCCACTCGGCGCGGCGGACGTCGCGCCGCTCCGCCTCGTCGCTGGTCAGGGCCATCAGGCGCACCGTGTCGCCGGGAGCGAGCTGCCCCAGCTTCCAACGCTCGGCGGCCACGACCACCGCCGGGCAGACGAACCCGCCGAGGCTGGGCCCGTCGGGCCCGAGGATGACCGGCTGGTCGCCCGTGAGGTCGACGGCTCCGACCGCGTAGCCCGTGTCGTGGATGTTCGACGGGTGCAGGCCGGCGTCGCCACCGTCGTGGCGGGCCCACTGCGGGCGGGGGCCCTCGAGGCGCACGCCGGTGCGCGACGAGTTGAAGTGCACCCGCCACGTCGTGCGCAGCAGGGCGTCGAGACCCGCAGCGGTGAGGAACTCGGGCGCGGCGTGCGGGCCGACGAGCACGCCGATGTCCCAGGCGTGCCCGATGTCGGGAGCCATGCCCGGCGGGAGCGGCGCGGGCGCGAACGCGGTGGACGCGCCGACGGCGAGGACGTCGCCGGCCACCAGCACGCGGCCCTCGTGGCCACCGAACACCCCGAGGGTGAACGTCGACCGGCTCCCGAGGTAGGGCGCCACGTCGATGCCGCCGCGCACCGCCAGCGTGGCCCGCAGCCCGGCGCCGCGGACGGCGCCCACGCTCAGCACCGCTCCGGCCTCGACCGCCACCGGCTCCCACCACGGCACGGGATGCCCGTCGACCTCGGCGTCCATGGCCGCCCCGCCCAGCGCCACCACCGCCGGGGCGGTGAACCGGAGCGTCGGGCCGCTGCCCGTCAGCTCCAGCGCCGCAGCGTCGTCGCTGTTGCCCACCACCCGGTTGGCGAGGCGGTGCGAGAGGTCGTCCATGGGACCGTTCGGCGGCACCCCGACATGCCAGAACCCGACCCGGCCCGGCACGTCCTGCACGGTCGTGAAGGGGCCTCCCGCCAGCACCTCGATGGTGCCCTCACCCGTGGCAGGGGGGCACCGCGCGACGGCCTCCACGAGCGAGGTGGCCGTCACCGCGCCTCCGGCCGGAACACGACGAGGCGCACCGGCGTGGGGTCGAAGCCGTTGCACGGGTTGTTCACCTGCGGGCAGTTGGAGATGAGCACGATCACGTCTCGCTCGGCGAGAAGGTCCACGTGGAGCCCGGGGGCCGAGATCCCGTCGACGATGCCCAGGGTGCCGTCGGGCCCGACCGGCACGTTCATGAACCAGTTGACGTTCGACACGAGGTCGCGCTTGGACAGGCCGTGGCGCGCGCCGGCCGACAGGAAGTTGTCGACGCACGCGTGCTGGTGCAGCGTGTGGTGGCCGTAGCGCAGCGTGTTCGACTCGCGGCTGCACGCGCCGCCGATGGTGTCGTGGAAGGCGCACGAGGTGCCGGTCACGGTGAGCATGGGGTTGCCCTCGCTCGACCGCAACGTCGACCCCTCGACCAGGAAGATGTTGCGCTGGGCGGTGATGGTGTCGGCGGCCGAGTAGCGCTCGATGGGATCCACTGCGTCGTAGGCGAGGAAGTCGACGGCCTGGTTGCCGCCCAGGTCGACGATGCGCAGGGTGTCCCGCGCCGCGAGCACCTGCGACCACGGGGCCCGTGCCTCGAGCACCTCGTCGTGGACGGCCACGGTGCCGGCGGGCGGTGCGACGTCGGGGTGCGGGTCGGTGGCCGTCATCGCGCGAGCCCCAGCAGGTGCTCGTCGGTGTTGAGGAAGGCGCGCTCACGCTCGGGGCTCGTCGCCCGGAACGGATCGGGGTCGGGCCGGGTGGCCCGCCAGGCGGTGAGCCGCACGTCGCCCGCGGTGTAGCGGGTGCGCTCGTCGAGGGGATGGGGGGCACAGGCACCGAGGACCACCACGTCGAGCTCGGCGCGCAGGTCGACGTACCCGGCCTTGCCGGGCCCCGACAGCTCCAGCGAGCCGTCGGCGGCCACGCGCACGCCGGCGAAGAGGTTGATGCCCGAGGTGAGGTCGCGGTGGCCCAGGTCGTGCCGGGCCGCAGCGAGGGCGAGCAGGTCCCGGGCGTTCGGCGCCGAGCCGTGGATGCCGCCGTGGCCGTACCGCGCCGTGTTGGCCCGGCGGTTGGTGTGCCCACAGAGCGCGTCGTGGCGGCCGCTGGTGTCCTCGACGATCGTCATGAGCACGCGGCCGAGGTCGGACAGCAGGGTGGCACCGGCGCCGGGGTAGGCCTGCCACTGCACCTTCACGGTGTCGGCGGGGTTGAGGCGCTCGGTCGGCTGGTGGGCGTTGAACAGCTGCAGGTTCAGGCAGGTGTCGCCCGTCAGGTCCGCGACGCGCAGCAGCGAGCCCCGGGGCAGGCGGCGCTCGACGTAGCGGCCCGCGCCGACCGTCTCGTCCCAGATGACGTCGGCGGGCGCGACCCCGTCCGGCAGCTGCCGCGCGCTGGACGACGGGACCGCCACGCGCGGCTCGACGAGCCCCTGCTGGCTCCGGGCATGGGCCCGGGCCTGCTCGAGCGTGTTCGTGGCGGACGGCTCCGCACCCTCGCCTGACATCGCTTCCTCCGATCCGCACGCAGCCGACCGTTCGGGCCGGCTCAGTTTCGATGGATTATCGAAACCAGGGAGCAGGATGACCGCCCGGCCGCCGCGCTGCAACCTTCCTGTGGCGAATTCACATCCCTGAAACGCCACCGGCACACCCGCGGCACGGCGCGGTCGTCACCCCTGTGGCGCAGCGACCCGTACCATCGGCACATGCCCGAGAAGAAGGCGCGGCCGCGCCGCCCTGCACGCCCTGGTGCGACGGCCGCGCCGAGGCGCACCGGCCGTCCCCGGTCCACCGGGCAGACCGTCGAGGGCGACGCGGTCGACGGGATCCTGGCCGCAGCCAGCACCCTCTTCGGCCAGCACGGGGTCGACGGCACCACCATGAGCCGCATCGCCACCGAGGCCGGCCTGCGCCAGCCGTCGCTCTACTACTACTTCCGCCGCAAGGAGGAGCTGATCGCCGCCCTCGTGGCCCGAGCCAACGTGGTCCCGCTCCACCTCGCCCGCGCGCTGCTCGCCGGCGAGGGGAGCACCGCGGCGCAGCTCCACCGGTTCGTGCACGAGGACGTGGTCGCGCTCTGCCGCCTCCCGTTCGACATCAACGAGGTGCACCGCATCGCGGCGCGCGACCCCGAGGGCTTCGCCGAGTACTGGAGCGAGCGCAACCAGCTGCAGCGGCTCATCGCCCGCATGGTGCGCTCCGGCTGCCGCGAGGGGGCGTTCCGCCCGGTCGACGCCCACCTCACCGCCCTCACGGTGCTCGGCACCGACGAAGGCGTCCAGAACTGGTTCCGCGTGGGACCACGCCTCCGCACGGACCCCATCGGCCTCGCGGTGGCCGACCTGGTGGTCGGTGGCCTGCTGATACGCGCCGACGACCTCGCCGACGTGCGGAAGGAGTCGGCCACGCTCGTCGTCCCAGCGGGCCCCGACTTTCGATAACGGATTGAAACGGTCACTGCCCGTTCTCCGGCGGGAAACAACGTCGTAACAGACCGTCCTTAGGTTGCTGCCATCGACCACGGGGCACCCGCTCCCCGGTCACCACCAGAGGAGCAGCTGTGAGGACCACATCCCGCCGCCCTGTCCTGCGCACGCTCGCCGTGGGCATCGCCGCCGCGGCCCTGGCTGTCGGCTGCGGCAGCTCGAAGTCGTCGGGCAGCGCCGGCTCCGCCACCACCACGGCCTCGACCGGCGGGAAGACGCTGCGCGTGGGCTACAGCGCCTGGCCGGGGTGGTTCCCGCTCGCCGTCGCCGAGAAGGAGGGCCTGTTCAAGAAGGCCGGGGTGAACGTCAAGCTCACCTACTTCGCCGACTACACGTCGTCGCTCGACGCGCTGGTGGCCAAGCAGCTCGACGTGAACGCCCAGACGCTCAACGACACCATGTTCGCGGTGGCCTCGGGCAGCCCCCAGCGGATCATCGTCACCGGCGACAACTCCACCGGCAACGACCAGGTGATCTGCGACAAGTCGATCACCACCGTCGCCCAGCTCAAGGGCAAGACGATCGCCGCCGAGCTCGGCGTCGTCGACCAGTTCCTGCTGCTGCAGGGCCTGGCCAAGGCCGGCATGACCCAGTCCGACATCAACTTCCAGGGCGTCAAGACCGACGCGGCCGCAGCGGCCTTCGCCGGTGGCCAGTTCGACTGCGTGGCGGTGTTCGCCCCCTTCACCGTGCAGGCCCTGAAGCGGCCGGGCTCGCACACGCTGTTCAGCTCGGCCGACTTCCCGGGCGTCATCCCCGACCACTACGTGACCACCGCCGACGTCGTGAAGAACAACTCACCCGAGCTGCAGAAGTTCGTGAACGCCTGGTACCTCACGCTCGCCTGGATGAAGGCGAACCCGGCCGCGGCCAACAAGATCATGGCGGCGAAGGCCGGCCTCTCGGAGAGCGACTACGCCTCGCTCGCCAAGGGCACCACGCTGTTCGACGCCGCCAAGGCCAGCCACGCCTTCGCCGACCGGCCCGGTGACTCCACGTCGCTCCCGGAGATGGCACGCCGGATCAACCCCTTCCTGGTGTCGTCAGGCCTGACGAAGAAGGAGGCGCCGCTCGCCGGGCTGCTCGACCCGACGTTCACCGACGCCTACCTGGCGGCGCACCCCGACAGCTCGACGGTCACCTCCACCACGAGCTCGTGAGCACGGCAATGGACGGCACGGTTCCCGATGTGGACGGCACGCCGGTCGCTGCCGCCCCGGCAGCGACCGGCGCGGGGTCTGCCGCACCGGGTGCCGGCGCCCCCACCGGCACCCGGGGGCGGCGTCCGTCGCAGCTGCTCGGCATCCGCGGCCCCCTGGCGCTGCGGTGGCGCATCGGGTTCGGGGCGCTCGGCGTGGCGTCGATCTTCGCGATCTGGACCTACGCCGCCTACGCGCTGAACACGGGCTCGGCGCTGGTCCCCACCCCGGCGGCCACGTGGAAGGCCCTCGCCGACCTGTGGTCCACCGGCACCCTCCAGAGCGACCTCACGGCCTCGGTGCAGCGCGTGGCCATCGGCTACAGCATCTCGGTGGTGATCGGCACCGTCCTCGGCATCGCCATCGGCACGTTCGCCTCGATCGAGTCGTTCTTCGAGCCGCAGATCGGGTTCCTGCGCTACATCCCGGCCACCGCCCTCACGCCGCTGTTCCTGCTGTGGCTGGGCATCGACGAGAGCCCCAAGATCTGGCTCATCGTGGTGGGCACGGTCTTCTACAACATC
>JADGOP010000097.1 GCA_017882935.1 Actinomycetota bacterium | reverse complement strand
CGCCACCTTCGCCCGGCCCTTCGACGCGGTGCTGATCGGCCTCCCCTTCCTGGTGCTCGTGGTGGTGACGCACCGCAAGCACCTCAACGGCGCCTTGCGCGACCTGCTGTTGATCGGCCTGGGCGCGCTCCCGTTCGTGGGCGCCATGCTCGCCTACGACCAGGCCACCATGGGGAGCCCCCTGCAGCTGCCCTTCACCGTCACGGGCCGCTTCGACACCCTCGGGTTCGGCCGGCGCGGCGTGTTCCCGGACCACACGTTCCACTTCGGCTTCGGTCAGGCGGTGCAGTCGCTCGAGAACCTCTGGGCGATGCCCGGGTGGACGTTCGGCGGTGTGGTGCTGGTGGGGCTGGCCGTCGTCGGGCTGGCCCGGTCCGGACGAGCCGGACCGCGCCGCTGGGCCCTGGCGGCGGTGGCCCTCACGGTGGCGGTCGGCTACTTCTTCTTCTGGAGCCCGTTCACCATCGCCCGCTCCTGGCCGGGCCTCGCCAGCCTCGGGCCCTTCTACCACCTGCCGGTGCTGGTCCCGCTCGTTGTCTTCGCGGCGGTCGCGGTCGACGACCTGCTCCGGCGCCCGAACCGGCGGGTGCTGCTCGGCGCCGCCGTGGTGGCCATGGTCGGGCTCACGGCGTGGGCCGTCCCTCCCAAGCTCGACCGCAACCGCGCCACCACCCGCGACCTCCAGGCCACCGCACGCGTGGTGGGCGCAACCGGCGCGACCCGGGCGGTGGTGTTCCTGCCCGAAGGCGGCGACAACGGCTTCTCCAGCCCGACCCCGTTCCTCATCAACCAGCCCGACCTCACCGGCACCGCGCTGTACGCCATCGACCACGGGCCGCGCGACCTCGACCTGCTCGCCGCACAGCCCGGGCGCACGGGCTTCGTCCTCCACAACCAGATCGAGCCCGGCGGCGACATCTTCGCCCCGAACCGCGTCCTCACCCGGCTCGAGGTGCGACGGGGGACGACGAGGCTGGAGCACCTCCGCGTCACGAACCCCGGCATCCCGGGGTGCGTCACCACCTACGCGAAGTCGGGCGGCCACGCCCGGAGCCTGGTGCTCGACCGGTCGTCCCGGTCCGGTCGCACCTACGACGTCACCTGGACCGTCGCCGCCCCGGCGTCGACCGCAGCCGCCGCGACGCGGGCGATCACGCCGAGCTTCGCGCCCGGGTCCGACACCAGCGAGGTGGCGCTCGGGGTGACCTTCGGGCGCACCTGCACCACGCCCGCTGCCGAGCGCTACGAGCGTCGCTTCGAAGTCCGTCGTCCCGACGCGGCCGGCGCCACGATCGAGATCGCCGAGCCCGGGCGTGGCTGGCACCGCGTGGACCTGTCCGGTCATCGACCGTTCTGGGTGCCCGAACGGGTCGACGACGTCATCGCCCTGCGTCCCCCGGCCTGACCACCGCGGCCCGGTCCCGCAACGGCCCACGGCGCTCCGCGTAGGGTCGGCGCCATGCTGAAGGCCCACCGTCGCAAGATCTCGCTCCTGGTGTTCGTGCTGGTGAGCATCCTCGTGGGGCTGGCGGTGACGGTGGCGGCCGCCGCCACCCGACCCGAGGCGGTGCGCCAGCTGTGGGTCAGCGCCTCGGTCGACCGCAGCGGCACCGCGCAGATCACCGAGACGATCGACTACCACTTCCGCAGCCGCCGCCACGGCATCTACCGCGACCTCCCCGACCTCAGCGCGGCGGCCACGTCGCAGGTGCAGGTGAGCTCCGACACCTACGACGACGTGGCGTTCATCCCCGATCCCGTCGGCACCCGCATCCGCATCGGCAGCCCGCTCCACACCATCACGGGCAACCACACCTACGTCATCCACTACCCCCTCACCACCCTCCTCGGCCCGGGCGGACGCTTCGGCTGGAACGCGGTGGGCACCAGCTGGACGGTGCCGATCCAGCACACCGAGGTCGACGTCGTGGCTCCGTGGCAGTGGGAGCAGCCCAGCTGCAGCGCCGGGTCGAGCGGCAGCTACGGGAGCTGCACCGTCACCCAGCCCCAGCCCGGTCACCTGGTGGTGTCCCATGGCCGCCTCGGGGTCGGGCAGGGCATCACCGTCTACGCCACCCGCGGCGCCGCCCTGGCCGCCGCGCCCGCGGTCCGGCCCGTGGTGGCACCGCCCTCCGAGGGCTGGGCCTCGCAGCCCGTCACGCTCGGTCTGCTAGCCGCGCTGGTGGCGCTGCTCACCATGCTCGTCACCGCACGCCTGCTCCGCCGTCAGGGTCGCGACTGGGTGGTCGCCGCGGCCGCGGCCTCGGGCAACGCCGCCGCACTGGCGTACGAGCAGACCGGGAACCAGGGCCCGGTCGCACGCGTCGACGACACCACCCTCGAGCAGTACGTGACCACCGAGTTCGCGCCACCGAAGGGGCTGGCGCCGTGGCAGGGCGGCATCGTGTCGGCCGAGTCGGTGCGAAACGAGCACCGCGTGGCCTGGCTGATCGGCGCGGCCATCGACGACTACATCGACCTCGAGCAGGCGGGCGACAGCACGCTGATCCGACCGAGGCCCCACGCCCCCGATGCCGTCACCGCACAGCTCGAAGCGGCGTTCTACGGCCGCCCGGAGCTGGCCCTCGGCCACTACGACTCGCACTTCAGCAGCATGTGGCAGTCGCTCCCGGCGACGTTCGAGCAGTGGCGCCGCACGTCGGGCCTCCAGGACGCGCACGCCGAGCGCCTGGCCGCAGCCGTCCGGCCCGGCGGCATCGTCCTCGCGGTCCTCTCGGCGGTCGCCCTGTTCGCGTTCGCCGCACTGCAGGCGACCAGCCCCATCGGCGCCCTCGTCGGGACCGCCCTCGCCGCGCTGGGCTTCGGACTCGGCCTCGCGCTGTTCGTGCGGGCCTGGGAGCTCCACGTCCGCACCCCTGCCGGGTCCGCGCTGTGGCTGCGCGTGGAGTCGTTCCGGCGGTTCCTGGCGAACTCCGAGGGGCACCACGCCGCCGAGGCGGCCCAGCGTGGCGTGCTGCGCGAGTACACCGCCTGGGCCGTGGCCGTTGGCGAGGTCGACCACTGGTCGCGGGCCGTGGCCGAGGCCGGCCTGCCGCCCAACACCTCGGGCCTGTCCACCGCCCTGATCGCCACCTCGCTCATGTCGTCGACGTCCCACACCGCCACGGCCCCGGCGCCGAGCGGCGGTGGCGGCGGGTTCGGGGGCGGCGGTGTCGGCGGGGGCGGCGGCGGGGGTGGCGGGGGCAGCTGGTGAGGGTGGCCCGCCGGTCAGGGCGGGCGAGCCGGCACGCGGTTTCACGACCGCGGTTCCCGGGCAGTGCAGCGGCGTAGCCGAGCCCAGGAGGCCGTGATGAACGCCGAGCAGCACCCCGGTGACGTGACCGACGAGACGGTGGAGTTCGAGGACGCCGATGCCCGCACCCGTGGGCACGCCGACCGACCGCCCACCCCCGACGAGGAGCAGGCGGCCGAGACCAACGTGTCCGACGAGGCCGTCGCCGAGCACTACCGCGAGGCCATCGAGCGCGGCGCCAAGGTGAAGGGCGAGGGCCAGATCGAGCCCTGACGCGACAACGGTCCCGGAGCCGCTGGCCGCGACTCCGGGACCGAAGGTCAGGTGACCCGCCCTCGCTACTGCAGGTTGAGCGAGGGGCGCAGGTCGACGGCGCCGGCGGCGCCGGGGAGGTGGGGCAGGCCCAGCAGGTCCTCCCACAGGCGGAGGGCTCCGAAGTGCGTCGCCGCGGTGGTGGTGTCGACACCGGCGGGGATCGCCGGGTTCAGCAGCATGTTCGGAACCGGGTGGTCCTCGTCGAACCACACCTCCACCAGCACCGAGCCCGACTTGTAGGCGGCGGAGTCGAGCACCGGCTGGAGGTGGGCCTTCAGCCAGGCGTCACCGGTCGACACGCCGCAGTCGTGCATGTCGTTGCACAGCGTCGGCGTGATGAAGGAGAAGGTCGGCAACGCGTTCGGGTTGAACTCGCTGAGCGGCCGCACCTCGGCCGAGCAGGACGACTGGTCGTTGCCACCCATCATGTAGAGCGCGGGCACGTGCTTGGCGGCGTTGCCCGCCGCGGAGCAGCCGGTGGTGGCACCCTCCACGTACGAGCGGACGGTGCCGCCGCTGGCCCGGACCTGCCGGAAGATGTTGTCGGTCAGGCTGCGGCAGCTGGTGATGTCGGGGTTGCAGTCCGAGAGCACGTTGTTGTCGGTGCCGCTGGCCTGCTTCACCCCGGTGGTCACGCCGAGGTACTGCGACGCGCTGTTCTGCGAGGTGTCGGTCTCGGTCCAGTTGGCGTAGGTGCGGCACTGCTTCGCCAGGCTGTTGAGGTACGGCATGCTCTGGAACTGCGTGCCGCCCACGCCGGACCACGTCTTGTTCTCGTTCGAGAACACCACCACGTGGCTGATGGCCGGGTGCGAGCTCGTCGCGGCGCAGACGCCCGACGAGGTGGGCAGCGTGGTGGGCGGCGCGGTGGTCGGTGGCGCCGTCGTCGCAGGCGCCGTGGTGGCGGGCGCCGTGGTGGCGGGCGCCGTGGTGGGGGGGGCGGTGGTGGCGGGTGCCGTGGTGGCGGTGCTGCCCGATCCGAGCAGCACGTCGCGCACCGTGTCGAGGTACGCGGTGCCGTACTGCGACGTGGGCTCGATGCCCGTGCCTTCACCCATCTCGTTGAACGTGGTGATCAGGTGCCAGCGGGCGGGGCTCGCCTTCATGGCCTGGAGGTCGGTGCGCCAGCGGGCGAGGTCACGTGCCAGGCGCGGCGCGGTCTCGGTGCCCTTCCAGAAGCCGGGCGACACCGAGTAGCTGTACGCACCCTGGTCGCTGGTGGCCCCCGCGGGGCCGTACTGGTGCCAGTCGTCGGGCTGGTTGGCGCAGGCGGCGAAGCCGCTGAACACCTTGAGCACGACGTAGAACTTCTTGGTCTCCGGCGCCTGCGCCCAGCGGTCGGCCATGCCACAGCCGTCGTTGGCGTCGGCGTAGACGAACAGCACCGGCTTGCCGTTGACCCTGAGGTAGGCCGAGGCCGACGAGTAGTGCTGGTCGATGTAGGTGAGGTCGCTGTCGATGGTGGCCGACGAGGGATCGCCGATGCCCTCGGGCTCGTAGTACAGCGTCTCCCGGAAGTTGGTGCCCTGGGCCGCCGAGAGCGCTGCGGGGATGCGGGTCGCCTCGCTCTCGGTGCCGGCACCGAACCACGAGATGATGCCGACCTGGATGCCTGCGCCCTGCATCTGGTCGATCTGGGTCTTCAACACCGCAGGGTCGTCGGAGCTGTAGGGCTGGGTGGACGGGGTGTAGTGGCCCGTCGTGGTCTGCGGGTACCAGAGGTACCAGAACGCCGCGGTTCGTGGGGCCGCGTCGGGTGCGGCCACCTGGGGCAGGCACGACGTGGCGATGAGCGCGGCGAGGAAGGCGGCGAGCAGCGCAATGCTGCCCGCGCGTGCGGACGAACGCATGAAAGGAGACACCTCAGTGGAGAGACTGCGGGGGCGGGAAGGTAGGTACTTCGGCCTACTCGCGGCCTCTGCTGAAGCGATTCGTCCAAAACTCGGGGTTCTGCGCGCTGCGCGCGTGACCCCCACGGAGCGGAATCGGCGCAGGTCACAGGGTCGCGCTCACCGACCGATCGTCGGTTCCGACCCGAGTACCCGCTGGCAGGGCGCGAATCCGCGTCCTGCGCTTTCCAGCCTACCTACCAGTAGGTAGGCTGGATTCATGCCTCACCCCTCCGGCGTCATCGCCGAGCTCACCCCTGTCGTGGAGCGCTTGCTCAACACCCACCTCGAGCGCTCCAAGGAGTGGTTCCCCCACGAGTTCGTCCCGTGGAGCCGCGGCCGTGACTTCGAGCCGGACGAGGTCTGGGACGCCACCCGTGAGCCGCTCCCCGACGGCGTGCGCAGCTCCCTGTTCGTGAACCTCCTCACCGAGGACAACCTGCCCTACTACTTCCACACCATCGAGGGCATGTACGGCGCCGACGAGGCGTGGGGCACGTGGAGCCGGCGCTGGACCGCCGAGGAGGGCCGCCACTCGATCGTGATGCGCGACTACCTCACGGTCACCCGCCTGCTCGACCCCGTGGAGCTCGAGCGGGCCCGCATGCAGCAGGTCAGCGGGGGCCAGGTGCCCCAGCCGCCGAGCCCGCTCGACGGCCTGGCCTACGTGGCCATGCAGGAGCTCGCCACCCGCGTGGCGCACCGCAACACCGGCCAGCACCTCACCGACCCGGTCGGCGTGGCGCTGATGAACCGCGTCGCCGCCGACGAGAACCTGCACTTCCTCTTCTACCGCGATCTCGTGAGCGCCGCGCTCGAGATCGACCCGTCGGCCACGGTGTGCGCCATCGAGCGCCAGGTCCGCACCTTCGAGATGCCGGGCACCGGCATCGTCGACTTCGGCGCCCACGCCGCCGCCATCGCCCGCTCGGGCATCTACGACCTCCAGGTGCACCACGACGCGGTGCTCACGCCCACGGTGCTGCGCCAGTGGCGCCTGGCCGAGCTCGAGGGCCTCGACGACGAGGCCGAGCTGGCCCGCGACCGCGTGCTGAAGCGCATCGAGCGCATCGGGCGGGCCGGTCGCCGGGTTGCTCGCCGCCGCGACGAGCAGCTCGAGGCCGCGCTCGTCGCCTGACCCGTCCCCGACCCCGGCCTCAGGGCTCGGGCGACATGAAGATCATCGGCACCGAGATGTCGAGGGCGCGGTGGCGCAGCGCGGCCAGGCGTCGACCCGGCTGCACCGCGTCCTTGATGGCACCCACGTGCTCGCCGAGCAGCGCCGGCAGCGCGTCGAGGTCGTCGACGGTCACGGCCAGCCCGAAGAAGGCGACCGGGCCCGGGGCCGGCGGCTCGGAGCTCACCAGCTCGAGCAGCACCTCGCCGAGGCGGAAGAAGCGCTGGCGCATGGGCATGCCGTAGCTGTCGGTGTCGCGGACCCGCCGCACCTCGAGGCCGGTGGCCGCGGACACGGCCGCGGCCGTGCGCTCGCCGTCGGGGCTCATGAGCACGACGTGGTCGACCAGCCCTGCCCCGCACTCGTGCTGGGCGGGGGTGGCCGGGGCACGGTCGCTCGAGCTGGTGGGGATGCCGTCGATGTCGCCCGCGACCAGGAGGTTGCGCAGGGACCAGGCACTGATGCCCGACCCCGCGTCACGGCCGGCCAGGCGCACCCGCACGGTGCCGATGCGGCAGGTGTCGCCGTCGACGGTGAAGCCCGCAGCCGTCCAGGTCTCGGGCTCGTCGCCCACCACCAACTCGTCGATCGAAGGTCGCGGCTCGGTCATCGCCGGAGCGTAGGTGGACCGGGCCGGCCCCGCGTGGCTCAGTGGCGCAGGGGGACCTCCACCGGCACAGCCTCGAGGCGCAGCGCCAGTACCGGGCAGAGCTGCACGGCACGACGGGCGTCGCGCAGCAGCGCGGCGTCGATCGGCGTGGGATCGACGATGGGGAAGCCCCAGTCGTCGAGCGACACGCGCTCGGGGAACAGCTCGGCACAGAGCCCGCGCCCGTCGCAGCGGATGGGATCGACCGCGAGGCGGCGCGTCACCGCCATGGCGCGCTCCCGTGGTCGGGGAACGGCAGGAAGCCCACCGAGCCCAGCGGGCAGCGCGCCAGGCCGAGGTGCTGGTCGATCTCGTTGCCGAACACGCGGAGGGCGCTGCGCAGCAGGCGCACCGCGCCGTCGGGCAGCCGGCACGCGCCGCGCCCGTCGACCTGGTCGCCCCAGCGCTGGAGCCACGGCACCGCGTTGGCGGGTGCCGAGCCGGCGGCCACCTGCCCGGCGAGGTTCGCGATGGCGCCGAGCCCGT
>JADGOP010000096.1 GCA_017882935.1 Actinomycetota bacterium | reverse complement strand
GCTCGACGCGCTGCCCGGCGTCGCGGAGTCGGCGGTCGTGGGCCTGCCCGACGCCGACTTCGGCGAGGCCGTCGTGGCGGTCGTGGTGCCCGAGCCCGGCGCCACGCTGAGCCCCGAGGCGCTGCGCACCGCAACCCGTGGCCACCTGGCGGCCTTCAAGGTGCCCAAGCAGGTCCACGTGGTCGAGGCGCTGCCCCGCAACGCCATGGGCAAGGTCGAGAAGGCCGCGCTGCGCGCCGACCTCGCCGGGCACCCCGACGCGCCCGACGTCCCCCGGTCCTCCTGAGAGGCCGCGCGGACAGGGGCTTCGGTCCGCCGCGCCCGGCCGGGCTAGGGTCGCCCCGACTCATCAAGCAGTCCACATCGTGGTGGGGGAAGTCCGGTCGAAGTCCGGCGCTGACCCGCAACCGTAGGCAGGGGCCCGTTCCCTGCGAGCCGGGATACCCATCTGGTGTGCCAACTCCACCACCGTCGAGGGATGCGGGAAGGGGTGTGTCCGCGCTGCGGACCCGTCCACCTGTTCTCCCGGCACGAACAGGAAGGACGAAACGCCATGCGCAAGTACCTCGCCCTCCTGGCCGTCGCTGGGCTGTCGCTGTTGCCGGTCGTCCCGGCTGCGGCGGCCACCGGTCACGCCCAGGCACGATCCACCATCACCCCGAGCGCCGGCGGGGCGGCCGCAGCCTGGCTCGCCGCACAGGTGAAGCCCGACGGGTTCCTGGCCCTCCCGGCCACGCCCACCACGGCCAACCTCGGCCTCACCGCCCAGGGGCTGCTGTCGCTCGCGGCGGCCGGCGTCGCCAAGCCACAGGTCGACGCCATGGAGAGCTACCTCGCCGCCCACGTCGACGACTACGTGGTGTCCGGCGGAGCCGACCAGCCCGGACCGCTGGCGTACCTGATCCTTGACGCCCTGGCCACGGGCAACGACGCCACCGACTTCGGCGGCGCCAACCTCGTCACGCGCCTCGAGGCCACCCAGCAGCCCGGTGGGCTGTTCGGATCGCAGGACGCCACCTACGACGGCGCGTTCCGCCAGGGTCTCTCCCTGCTGGCGCTGCACGGCGTCGGCGTCGACAGCACCTCGGGCGCCGCGTGGCTGTCCGACCAGCAGTGCGCCGACGGTGGCTGGACGGCGTACCGCGCCGACACCTCGGTGCCGTGCCCGGCCGCCGACCCGGTCACCTTCGCGGGCCCCGACACCAACTCGACCGCCCTCGCCGCGGAGGCCCTGCACGCGCTTGGCGTGACGCCGGCACACGACCCGGTCGCCTGGTTCACCGGCGTGCGCAGCAGCGGCGGTGGCTTCGCCTACCTGGGTGACCCGACGCAGGCGGCCGACGCCAACTCCACCGGTCTCGTCACCCAGGCGCTCCTCGCCCTCACCGGCTCACCCGACACCGCAGGCATCGGCGCGCTCGAGGCGCTCCAGGCCGGCTGCACCGCCGACGTGGTCGACCGGGGCGGGCTGGCCTTCCAGCCCCCGTCCACCGGCGACCTGGTGCCCGACGAGGTGGCCACGGTGCAGGGCCTCTGGGGCCTGTCGGGCCAGGTGTTCCCGCTCATCGAGCCGACCATCGCGGCCACCACCCCGGCCGTGTGCGAGACGCCCAGCACGTCCTCCACCACCACCACGAGGCCCGACACCGCGGCCACGTCCACCACGGTCGCGGTGGTCCCGGTGGCCGAAGGCAGTGGGCCTGCCGCAGGGACCGCGGGCGAGCTGCCCCGCACGGGTGCCTCGACCGGGCCGCTCCTCGTCGTGGCCTTCCTGCTGACCGCCGCAGGGTCGGGGCTCGTGATCGGTGCCCGCCGCCGTCGGGGCGCCCGGAGCTGAGGTGGCCGACGCCCTCGCCAGCGGGGCCGCCCCCGAGCGGCCGGATCGTCGCCGGCGCTGCGGCGCCCGCTGCCTGGTGGCGCTGGCGATCGTCCTCTCGGGGGCGATCGCCGGCTCCACCGGGGCCTTCGGGGGCACCCGCCGCGCGTGTGCCGCCTCGGGCAACCACGTGCCGATCGTGATCGACTTCGGCACGGTCTCGTCGCCTGCGGGCCCCGGTACGGTCCGGACGCTGTGCGTCGCGGTCGGCTCCCGCGCCACGGGGAGCGACGTCCTTGCTGCGGCCTCTGCGCAGCTGGGCTGGCCGGCACCCCGCTACAACAGCATCGGCCTGCTGTGCGCGATCGGCGGGTACCCGAGCGCGCCCGCCTGTGCCGACCGGAGCGGCTCGCACTTCCTCTACTGGTCCTACTGGAGGGGCGCCGCGTCGGGCTGGACGTACCAGTCGGCCGGCCCGGCCACGCTCCGCCCGAGCTCCTGCGAGTCGCGGGGCGGTTGCACCGTCGAGGGCTGGCGCTTCGTCGACGGTGCCGACACGTCCGCGAGCGGTCTCCCCGAGCCGCGTGGCCCCTCGGACCCCGCGGCGATCTGCCCGCCGGTCGCCACCACCACCCCGGCCACGTCCCCGGCGCCGGCCGGCACCGGCACCACCCACACCCCGACCGCGCCTGCGGTCCCGGGTGGCGCCTCCACCCCGGGCGCGCCCACCACCACAGCGCGACGCGGCACCTCCGCCGCCACGTCCACGACGACGCCGGGCGGGCACGCCCCCGCACGGCACGGCGGCGGCCACTCCAGCACCGCCACCACCGCACCCCGCCACCGTGCCCAGGTCGCCCTCGGTCCGGTGCAGGCCGCAGCCGGACGCACCGCGGCGCCTACCGCGCACACGGGCGGTGGCGGGCACCGGAACGCGGCCGTCGGCCTGGGCATCGGCGTCATGGCCGTGCTCGCCGTGCTGGCGGTCGGGTTCGTCCAGACGAGGCGCACCCACCCGTGATGCCCCGGTCGTTGCACCCCGCGGCGTGGTGGATCTGGGCGCTCGCCCTCGGTGCCGCGGCGCTGCGCACGAAGAACCCGCTGGTGCTGCTCCTGATCGGCGCGGTGGCCTGGCTGGTGGTGGTGTCACGACGGGGGAACGCCCCGTGGGCGAGGTCGTTCGGGTCGTTCGTCCGCATCGGCATCTGGGTCGTCGTGATCCGGGTCGCGCTCCAGGTGCTCTTCGCGGTGCGCCTGCCCGGTCACGAGCTGTTCGCGCTTCCGTCGATCGAGCTTCCGAGCTGGATGGCGGGCGTGAGCCTCGGCGGCCCGGTGACCACCGAGGCGCTCGTCACCGCCTTCTACGAGGGCCTGCAGCTGGCCGTGCTGCTGGCGTGCGTGGGCGCGGCCAACTCGCTGGCGAGCCCCTACCGCCTGCTGCGCTGCCTGCCGACGGTGCTCTACGAGGCGGGGGTGGTCGTCACGGTGGCGCTGTCGTTCGCGCCCCAGGCGAGCACCTCGGTGCACCGCGTCCAGGAGGCGCGGCGGTTGCGGGGCCGACCGCACACCGGCGTGCAGGGGCTGCGCGGCCTCGCCGTGCCCGTCCTCGAGGGGGCGCTCGACCGCTCGCTCTTCCTCGCGGCATCGATGGACGCGCGCGGCTACGGCCGGAAGGCGCTCGTGCCGGAGGGTCGGCGCCGCGTCACCAACGTGGCACTGGGGTTGGGCGTGATGGCCACGCTCATCGGTGCCTACGGGCTGCTCGACGGCAGCTCGCCGTCGGGTCTCGGCCTCCCTGCGCTGGCGTGCGGAGCGGTGCTCCTCGCCGGCGCGCTGGGCCTCGGTGGCGCCCGGTCGTCGCGGTCGCGCTACCGCCCCGACCCGTGGCTGCTGCCCGAGTGGATCACCGTGGCGGCGGGCGTGGCCGCCTACGTGGGCGTGGCGGTGTCGGCCCGGCTCGACGCGGCGTCGCTGAACCCGGGCACCTCGCCGATCGTGGCGCCGTCGCTGCCCGTCTACGCCACCGCCGGGGTGCTGCTGGCCGCCGTGCCGGCCTTCGCCACGCCGAGGCCCGCGCCATGATCCGCTTCGACCACGTCACCTTCACCTATGCCGAGGCCCCCGAGCCCGCGCTGCGCGACGTCGACCTGCACATCCCGGGTGGCGAGCTGTGGCTCGTGATCGGGGAGACGGGGTCCGGCAAGTCGACCCTCCTGCAGGCCATCAACGGCCTCGTCCCGCACTTCACCGGGGGCGAGCTGCTGGGCCGCGTGGAGGTCGACGGGCTCGCCACCTCGACGCACCCGCCACGGGAGTTGGCCGGCACGGTCGGCATGGTGGGCCAGGACCCCGACGCGGGCTTCGTCACCGACGTCGTCGAGGACGAACTGGCCTACACGATGGAGAACCTGGGCGTGGCGCCTGCGGTGATGCGGCGCCGCGTCGAGGACGTGCTCGACCTCCTCAACCTGCACCCGCTCCGCACCCGCGCGCTCGCGTCGTTGTCGTCCGGCCAGAAGCAGCGCGTGGCGATCGGCTCGGCGCTCACCGCCTCGCCCCGGGTGCTGGTGCTCGACGAGCCGACCTCGGCGCTCGACCCCGGCGCGGCCGAGGAGGTCCTGGCGGCGCTCACCCGCCTGGTGCACGACCTCGGCATCACGGTGGTCACGGCCGAGCACCGCCTCGAGCGGGTGCTGCAGTACGCCGACCGCGTGGCCGTCGTCGAGGGCGGGCGCGTGTCGGTCGCGTCCCCTGCCGAGGCCATGGTGGGTGCCTCGGTCGTGCCGCCGGTGGTGGCGCTCGGGCGGGCCGTGGGCTGGAGCCCCCTGCCGCTCTCGGTGCGCGACGCCCGCCGGCTGGCCGACGGACTCCGCTCCCGGCTGCCCGTCGGGCCGGTCGTCCCGCCGCACCACGCCCCCGATGGCGACCCCGACGTCGTGCCGCTGCCCGGCGCCGTCGTGGGCTCGACCACCCGCCTGGGCGCCCGCTACGGCTCGGTGGTCGCGCTGCGCGACGTGTCGCTCGACGTGCGCGCGGGCGAGGTGCTGGCGGTCATGGGGCGCAACGGGGCGGGCAAGTCCACGCTGCTGGCGCACCTGGCGGGGCTGCGCGAGCCCACCGACGGCAAGGTCACGATCGACGGGCAGGTGCCGCACCGGCTCAAGGCCAGGGACCTCGTGCGGCGCGTCGCGCTGGTGCCCGCCGATCCGGGCATGCTCCTGTACGCGGAGACGATCGATGCCGAGTGCCGCGGCGCCGACCGCGACAGCGCGCTCGACCCGGGCACCACGCGGGCCGCGGTCGAGCGCATCGTGCCCGGGCTCGACCCGGCGGCACATCCGCGCGACGTGTCCGAGGGGCAGCGGCTGGGCGTGGCGCTCGGCGTGGTGCTGGCACCCGCCCCACCGCTGGTGCTCCTCGACGAGCCCACCCGCGGCCTCGACTACGTGGCCAAGGCCCGCCTCGTCGAGATCCTGCGGGAGCTGAGCGCGTCGGGGCATGCCGTGGTGATGGCCACCCACGACGTCGAGCTGGTGGCCGAAGTCGCGGGGCGGGTGGTCGTCCTGGCCGACGGTGAGGTGGTGGCCGACGGCCCCGCCCGCGAGGTGGTGTGCCACTCGCCGATCTTCGCTCCGCAGGTGGCGAAGGTGCTCGCGCCCGACGAGTGGCTCACGGTCGCCGAGGTCGAGGCGGCGCTGGCGTCGTGACCACCACCGCAACGCCTCGTGCCGGGTCGACCGGTCCCGCCGGTGCGAGCCGCCGGCCACGTCCCGCCTCGCCCGTCATCCGCATGGGCCGGCGCAGCAGCGCGCTCCTGGTGGTGGTGACGCTCGTGGGCTTCGTGGCGTTCACGTGGCCACTTTTCACCCACCCACACGGCTCCGAGAACCTGGCGCACTCCACCGACGCGCCGTGGCTGTTCGTGATCGTGCTGCCCCTCCTGCTCGCCATCGTGCTCTCCGAGCTCGCCGACGGCACCCTCGACAGCAAGGCCGTGGCCGTCCTCGGCGTCCTCGCGGCGTGCGGCGCGGCGGTCCGGTTGCCCAGCGGGGGCGTCACGGGCTTCGCGCCCATCTTCTTCCTGCTGCTGCCTGCGGGACGCGTCTACGGGCGGGGCTTCGGCTTCGTGCTCGGCGCGCTCACGATGTTCGCCTCGGCGCTCCTCACCGGCGGCGTGGGCCCGTGGCTGCCGTACGAGATGTTCGGCATGGCCTGGGTGGGCTTCTTCGCCGGCTGCCTTCCCCGGGCGTCGGGCCGCGCCGAGATCACCCTGCTCGGCGTCTACGGCTTCGTCGCCGGCCTGGCATACGGGCTGCTGCTCAACCTCTGGTTCTGGCCCTTCGCGGTGTCCGGCGACAACGCCACGGCGTTCGTCGCGGGGGCGCCCCTGGGAGAGAACCTGCGGCGCTTCCTGGCGTTCGACATCGCCACGTCGCTCGGCTTCGACCTGCCGCGGGCGGTGACGAACCTGGTCCTCGTGGTGGTCATGGGTCGGCCGGTGCTGGTGGTGCTGCGCCGGGCCGCCCGCCGGGCGTCGTTCGGCATCCGGCCCACCTTCGGGGGCCCTGCTGACGTCGCCGCGGTCCCGCCCGCACCTGCGTGACGCGGCCACGCACCGCCCCGGAGCGCTCCGGGTGCCGCGGTACAGTCGCCAGCCGTGACGACGCCTGACCTCGGACTCGGCGGCGCGCGTCCCGCGGCCCCGTCCGGTCCTGCGACCGATCAGCCCGGCGGTGCCGACCATGCCGCCGACCGGGCGGCCGGCGACGCCACGATCACGCAGCACGCGTCCTGGGGGATCACCCTCGCCTGCATCGCGGTGCTGGTGGTGCCGCTCGTCGTGGCCGCAGTGGCGCTGCACGGCAAGCCCTGGTTCCCCACGGGCGACCTGGCCCAGGCCCAGATGCGGCTCGTCGGGTTCTGGAGCCACCCGCCACTGATCGGTCCCGCGGGTCGCATCGGCACGACCGTCCAGGGCAGCCACCCGGGCCCGTTGATGTTCTGGTTCGCCTGGCCGGTGTACCGCCTGTTCGGCAGCACCTCGTGGGGCTACGAGGTGAGCGTGCTCGTGCTGGCCGCGGTGTGGATCGCGCTCATCGCGGTGTTCGCCCGGCGCCGCGGCGGGCTCGGCCTGCTGCTCACGCTCCTCGCCGGCCTGGCCATCGTGGCGCGCAGCTACCACGCCGACACCCTGAGCCAGCCCTGGAACCCCTTCATGCCGTTGCTGGCGTTCTTCCTCTTCCTGGTGCTGGTGTGGAGCGTGCTGTGCGACGACCTCGTCGCGCTCCCGGTGGCCGTGGTCATCGGCAGCTACTGCCTGCAGTCCGAGATCGAGTACTCGCTCATGGTCGTGGCCATGCTGGCCCTGGCCGTGGGCTGGCAGGTGGGGCGCTTCGTGCGCCTCCGCCGCGACCCGGCCTCGCCGGTGCGCGACCAGCTGCGGTGGCTGGTGGTTGCCGTCGGCGCCGGGGTGCTGGTGTGGATCCCGCCGGTGATCGACCAGGTGCGCCACGACCCGGGCAACCTCACCATCCTCTACCGGTACTTCTCCAACCCGCCCGAGACCTAGATCGGCTACGTCACCGGCGTCAAGGTGATGCTCGTGCAGCTCAACCCCTGGGGGAACTGGCTGACGGGTGGGTGGATCACCACCGGTGGCACCCCCGTCCCCGGTGCGCTGCTGCTCGTCCTGTGGGCCGTGCTGGCGGCGGTCGTGTCGCGCCGCGACGGCCGCCTGCTGCGGCTCAACCTCGTGATCGGTGCCGGGGTGGTGCTGGCCGCCGCCTCGGCCGCGCAGATCTTCGGCCTCGTCTGGGGCTACCTGGTCGAGTGGTTCTGGGCGCTCACCGCGCTGACCGCGCTGTCGATCTGCTGGTCGGTCGTTCTGCTCCTGCGCCCGCACCTCACCGCGGTCGCCCTGAAGCGGCTCCGCCTCGTGCCCGGCGTGGCGCTGGTGGGCATCGCCGTGCTGTTCGCGGT